>NZ_JBVVQU010000012.1:0-135858 GCF_055811555.1 Mesorhizobium sp. WSM4813 | reverse complement strand
GCTGGCGCTGGCGTTGCTCGAGAACGGTGGCCGCCTGGTAGAGCGGCCATTTGAAGAGCGCGTCCAGCCCCGCATCGCCGGCGATCTGGCGACCGATGTCGCGAATGGTCCGGCCGAGATAGGTCTTGAGCCTGCGCAGCGCCTTGTTCGCCCGCTTGAACTGCTTGGCGTGGGCATAGCGCTGATGGCTGATCAGCGCCAGCTTGCCGACCCGCACATAGCTCTGGCGCAAATGGAGCCCGTTCCTCTGGCCAGCCGCACCAGCCGTTCGCGCGCCCGGTGGATGAGCTTGGCGTCGGTCTGGAACATCACGTTCTTCGGCTGCACGGTCGTGTCGACGATGGCCTGGCGTGTCGGCCGGCTTCATCGCCCCGGTCTTGACCGCAAGGCTGAGGCTCTCCTGCAACAGCGCCACGATCCGCTCCTCGCCCATACGGCTGCGCCAACGCGTCATCGAGGAGCGGTCAAACGGCAGCGTATGGCAAAAGAACGTTTCGCCGGTGAGATACTGGAAGTAAGGGTTCTCCACCCAGCGCTCGCACAGCACCTCATCCGACAGGTTGAAGGTGTGCTTGAGGATCGCCAGCCCCGCCATCAGTCGGGTTGGCAGCGGCGGCATGCCGGGACCGTCCGCATACACCGCTCCGAAACGCTCCTCCAGCACCGGCCAGTCGATCGCCTGCGCCAGCCGCACCAGCTCGTGCTCCATGTTGATGATCTGATCGAGCCTGGAGCGGAACAGATCCTGCTCTCCCGTCTCGCGCTTCTCGCGTGGCTTGGACATTCGCCGTCCCCTCGATTCGCCGCCGCCGAATCGAGTGAATCACGCTCCGCAGCACAAGGGAATCGCAAAACCGAATTGCAGGAAAACAGCGCTCATAAACCGCGAATCCTGCAATTCCAAAGCCGCTATCCGCCTCAATCAACATGCCAGATCAACGGCTTGCGGATAGTTCACGGTCGACGCGTTAGTATTGTTCTGCGACCTACACGTTGTAGCGGAGGAGAGCGGCAATGATATTCGCAGAGATGAAGGACAGCCACGACAAGCGAGTCGACAAGATGCTCGCAAAATCAGGCGACATTCCAGATGACGAGTTGCATGAGGCGCCCCTGGTAACAAATTACAATCTCGTCGGAATAAGGCGACGGCTGAACAACGTAGAGGTCGGCGTGTGGCTGATCGTGTTAATTACGGCACTAGATATGTGGCGGCACTGGTAAGCGTCCAAAAGCGGGGAGAAAAAGAGGGGAACGCGGCCTGCGTGTTTTGTAAAATCTAATGAAAACAACGCACTAGAACAGCAAATTGGCTCCCCGGGCCGGATTCGAACCAGCGACCAACCGGTTAACAGCCGGTTGCTCTACCACTGAGCTACCGGGGAACAGAGGCTCTCATGTGAGTGGCGCAGCCTATAGCAAACCCGTTTCGGCTTTGCAAAGAAGCATTTCGTATTTTTCGGCGCTTTTTCGCGCCACGATTTCTCGCAATCATGTGCGCGTGTCCTCATATGAGCCGTCTGACGGGGTGCGCGGAACCGAAAAGGTGGTTGCGGCTTTCGTCAGCTGATGCTTTTACTTTCCCCGAACGGACCACCAATCAGACATGAGCGCAGCAAGCCACAACCATCCACCGGCACGGAAAATATCGGTCTTCGGCCGTCAGTTCACCATGCCGCGCTCGCGCGGCCTCAGGATTGCGATCGGCGTCGTGCTGATCTTCGGCGGCATTCTCGGCTTCCTGCCGATCCTGGGCTTCTGGATGATTCCGATCGGATTGCTGGTGCTCTCCTACGAGTTTGCCTTGGTGCGCCGCCACCGGCGCCGGCTTGTCGTGTGGTGGGAACGGCGACGGCGGCCGAACTGACGGGTTTGTACCGCGTGGCAAAGCCATCTGTGATGGGTCGGTCTCTCCGGCTCGACTCAACCCGGCTGATGCCCGGAGCGCTTTTTTTTGGCCCCTTGCAACTCCTTAAGAATGGCGGACCTTCTGCTTACCCGACGTGAGGTCCAGGCCCCGGGCTTCCCTTTGCCGTTTTCCGTACTTAACAGTTAACTAATATTTTAATTGCAGCATGCGTGTCGACGATTTGACACGTGGCATCATGGCCGAGGGGAAACCGTCCGGAATGCAGCATGGCCGCTTGACGGCATTTTCGCCGCAACCTATTGGAACCGGGTGGAACGCCGGGAGCAATGAGGCCTCGTGGCGGAGTGGTTACGCAGAGGACTGCAAATCCTTGCACCCCGGTTCGATTCCGGGCGAGGCCTCCAAATGCCCAAGCTCCCGCGCACCAGCGCCAGGGGGCTTCAGTTCCGGTCGAAATGAGCCGCGGTCTTGGCGCGGCAAGCAGATTGGTTTTGGGCGGATTGGTTGGAACATGAGCGCTGATTTTGCCGAACGTCGTGTGAAGATGGTCGATGGCCAGATCCGCACCACCGACGTGACCAGCGCCCCGCTGCTCGAGGCGATGCTTGTCGTGCCGCGCGAGGCCTTTGTCGCCCCCGGCCAGCGCGATCTGGCGTATATCGACGAGGACATCCGCATTGCCAATGGAGCGGACGGCCCCCGCTACCTCATGGAGCCTTCGCCGCTGGCCAAGCTGATGCAGCTGGCTGAGATCGGCCCTGGCGATTCGGCACTCGATGTCGGCTGCGGCACCGGCTATGCGGCGGCGATCCTGTCGCGGCTGGCAAAGTCGGTCGTTGCATTGGAAAGCGATCCGGCATTGGCCGAGACCGCCATGTCGACGCTTTCGGCGCTGGGCTGCGACAATGTCAGCGTGGTCAAGGGGCCGCTGCCGGAAGGCCATGCCGCGGGAGCACCCTACGACGTCATTTTCATCGGCGGCAGTGTGGAGAAAGTGCCAGCGTCGCTGCTCGACCAGCTTGCGGAAGGCGGCCGTCTCGTCGCCGTCGAAGGGCAGGGGAATTCGGGTGTGGCCCGATTGTTTTTCAAAACAGGGGGCGTTGTAACCGGAAGAGGCGCATTTAATGCGGCAATTAAGCCACTACCGGGATTCGAACGTATTCGTGCGTTCGAGTTCTGAGTGATTTTGGCTTGCAGCAAAGGCGTTGTCATGTTCGCTTGCGCTTGAACAATTGTTGCTGATCCGCACAACCGGGGTGTTCTTTTGGGGGCAGACAGCAGGGAACGAGACACACCGCGCCGGCTGCTCGAATGGGAGAAGCCGGCGCGGTGTGGTTCCCATGCAAAACGAATGAGGGAATAACGTGCCGTCTTTACGAAAGAGTCTTTTTGCCGCCGTCCTCTTCTCGGCGACCGCGCTTTCTCCGCTAGGCGCCTCGGCGGAAACCATTCTTGGCGCACTTTCAAAAGCCTATCAGAACAATTCCCAGCTCAATTCGGCCCGCGCCGGCGTCCGCGTCACCGATGAGGGCGTTGCCATCGCCAAGTCCGGCTGGCGCCCGACCATCACCGGTTCCGCGGACATCGACTTCTCCAGAAGCCATTTCGATGCTCGTCAGGGGCCGAACCGAAGCATCTCGTTGACCACCGGCAACTTCGGCGTCCAGATCGACCAGACCCTGTTCGACGGCTTCCAGACCAGGAACAACGTCGCCGCCGCCGAAGCGCAGGTCCGCGCCTCGTTCGAGAGCCTGCGCAACACCGAAGAGAATATTCTGTTCAATGCGGCAAGCGCCTATATGGACGTGATTCGCGACCGGCAAGTGGCGGTGCTGACGGAGCAAAACCTGCAGTTCCTGACCGAGCAGGCGCGCGCCGCGCGTTCGCGCTTCGAGGTCGGCGAAGGCACCCGCACCGACGTGGCACAGGCCGATGCCGAGCGCTCTTCCGCCGTGGCGGAACTGGCCGCCGCCCGCGCGCAGGCGCTGGCGAGCGCTGCGACCTATCGCCAGCTCGTCGGCGACGAGCCAGGCAGGCTGAGGGCCGCTTCGCCGCTGGCGAAGCTGTTGCCGACGAATCTCGATGCGGCGATCGCGATCGCATCCGTTGAGCACCCGGCCATCCTCGCCACCCAGCATCTGGTCGACGCGGCGGCATTTACGGTGAAATCGGCCGAAGGCGCGCTGCTGCCGCAGCTTTCGGCTTCCGCCGGCGTTTCCAGCGCCTACCGCAGGACGGCTCCGGGCTCTGCCGATACGGGCCAGGATGGCACAACCAGTTCGGCCAGCATCGGTGCCACGTTGACCATCCCGATCTATTCGGGCGGGCGCACGTCGGCGATAGTGCGTCAGAACAAGGAATCGCTTAGCCAGGCCCGGATCGAGGTCGATGTAAGCCGCGACACCGTGCGGCAGGCGGTGACCTCGGCATGGACGCAATATATCGCCGCGCAGCAAACCGTGGTGGCCAATAGGCAGGTGATCGCCGCCGCGCAGCTTGCCTTGAGCGGCGTCATCGAGGAGCGCAATGTCGGCCAGCGCACCACGCTCGACGTTCTCAACGCCCAAGCCACCCTCATCACCGCCAAAATCAACCAGGCCAGTTCCGAACGCGATTTGGTGGTGGCGAGCTATGCCATCCTCTCGGCGATCGGTCGTCTTTCGGTCGAGCGTCTCGCCCTGCAGGTGACGAAATACAGGCCCGAAGAGCATTACAATGCCGTCAAGGACAAGTGGTTCGGCCTGCGCACGCCAGACGGCCGCTGATCGCTCCACCAGTTTCAATTCCGTCCAGTTTCAAGGCATTAGAGCCCGCCGTTCAAAGGAACGCGCGGGCTCTAATCTGTTGAAATCCAACGCGCCCTCAGATTGGGGATTCTCGTAAGGCGATCCGTCGGTTACGCTGTTGCAATGATTCGAATCCGGCTTTGGTCGGACTGGAAATCTGCAACGAGTCACAAGGGCGGCGGATGTGACGATGGCGACGGCAAGCAGCGTACAGCGCGAACCCTCCATGGAGGAGATACTGGCTTCCATCAGGAGGATCATCGAGGACAACGATACCGGCCGCAAGCAGCCGGACGAAGCGGACGACCTGCTGCAGGATTTAGCGTCGGTTGCCGTGCCGGGACCGGCGGTAGGCGGGGCGCCACCGGAGGCGGGTGCGTTTCGCGCCGAGTTGCGCCCGGGATTCGACGCCAGGAGGCCGGTCACGCTGACCGAGGTGCAGGCGCAACCGTCGGCCGCCGAGCCCGTCATCGCACGCATGGAGCCGCCGGCGCGTTCCGATCCCGCTCCGGTCGAAGCGCCCGTGACACTTGCTGATGCCAGGATCGCGGCCGAACCGGCCCCGGCCGCCGAGCCGGAGCCGGATCCGCTTGCGACGACGGCAAGGGTTGCGGAGACGACCGACAGCATCGTTGCCGATTGGCGGCGTGAGATCGCCGCAGTCGGCGGAGCGATGACCGCGGCCAAGCCGGACAGGGCCCCAGACAGGGCTGAGGTGCGACGGACGCCGGACGCCGAACCGAAGGCCGAGGTTTTCGAGGACGCGGCCGAACCTGTTTTCGAGCCGGACCCGCCGCGAAGCGGGTTGGCGCGGCCGGCGACAAGCGAGGCACCGTCCACTCGCCCGGCGATCCTTTCCGAACACACGGGCCGGCAGGTCGCAGCCGCCTTCGGCGAGCTTTCCGATGCGTTCGCCAGCCGCAGCAAGAAAACCTTCGACGAGATGGCCGAGGAGATGCTCAGGCCCATGCTGCAGGACTGGCTGGACAACAATCTGCCGACGCTGGTCGAGCGGTTGGTGCGCGAGGAAATCGAACGCGTGGCGCGCGGCGCGCAGTAACTGCTTCCCAAGCGCTCGACCGGCCAGTTGTCGAAGTCGGCGCCGCCCCTCATCTGCCTGCCGGCATCTTCTCCCCGTATAGAGACGGGGAGAAGGGCCCGGCTGCACCCCCCGCACCCTTTCTGCAACGTTGGTGATTGGCGAAATCTTTTGCGAAGGCGTTTTTCTCCCCGTCACTATACGGGGAGAAATGCCCGGCAGGGCAATGAGGGGCAGCGCCAACCCGGAAGCGATTGCCCTGCGACGCTCACTTCCGTGAGTTGCCCAAAGCCGCCCCGGCGCTATTTATTGGCATGGTCGTCCGCCGCTCGCTTGCGGTTGACTTGCCAACTGCCTTCCGATTTACACCAAACCCAACAATCCCGACAGCTCGGACGTCTTTCCATGCTCGAAAAAACCTACGACGCCAAAATCGTCGAGCCGAAGATCGCCAAAATCTGGGAGGAGGCCGACGCGTTTCGTGCCGGCGCAGGCGCCGAGGAGGGCGCGGAAGCCTTCACCATCGTCATCCCGCCACCGAACGTCACCGGCTCACTGCATATGGGCCATGCGCTCAACAACACGCTGCAGGACATTCTGGTGCGCTTCGAGCGCATGCGCGGCAAGAACGTGCTGTGGCAGCCCGGCATGGACCACGCCGGCATCGCCACGCAGATGGTGGTCGAGCGCCAGCTTATGGAGAAGCAGATCCACCGCCGCGACCTGACGCGCGACGAGTTCATCGAGAAAGTCTGGGAGTGGAAGGCCGAATCCGGCGGCGCGATCTTCAACCAGTTGAAGCGGCTGGGGGCCTCGGCCGACTGGAGCCGAGAACGTTTCACCATGGACGAGGGCCTGTCCAAGGCGGTGCTCGAAGTGTTCGTCACGCTCTACAAGGAAGGCCTGATCTACAAGGACAAACGCCTTGTCAACTGGGACCCGAAGCTCTTGACTGCGATTTCCGACCTCGAGGTCGAACAGCAGGAGGTCAACGGCAACCTCTGGCATTTTCGCTATCCCGTCGAGGGCGAGGTCTTCGATCTGGAAAACCCAAAAACCTTCATCACTGTGGCGACGACACGCCCCGAGACGATGCTGGGCGATACGGCGGTGGCGGTGCATCCCGACGACGAGCGTTTTCGGCATCTGGTCGGCAAGAACCTCGTTCTGCCGATCGTCGGCCGCAAGATCCCAGTGGTGGCGGACCAATATTCCGATCCGGAGAAAGGCAGCGGCGCGGTCAAGATCACGCCAGCACACGACTTCAACGACTTCGAGGTCGGCAGGCGCCACAAGCTGCCGGCGGTCAATATCCTCACCGTCGAGGCGGCGGTCACCCTCACGGACAATGACGACTTTCTCGCCGGGCTGGAGGTGACGCCCGAGCGCCAGGCCGTCTGGAATGAACTCAACGGCCTCGATCGTTTCGTCGCGCGCAAAAAGATCGTCGAACTGATGGAAGCGGGCGGCTTCCTCGAAAAGGTCGAGCCGCATCGCCATGCCGTGCCGCATGGTGATCGCGGCGGCGTGCCGATCGAACCGTTCCTGACCGAACAATGGTATGCGAACGCGGCAGAACTCGCCAAACCGGCTATTCGTGCGGTGCGCGAGGGCCGTACCAATTTCGTGCCGAAAAACTGGGAAAAGACCTATTTCGACTGGATGGAGAACATCCAGCCCTGGTGCATTTCGCGCCAGCTCTGGTGGGGTCACCAGATCCCGGCCTGGTATGGACCGGATGGACGCGTCTTCGTCGAGAAGACCGAAGAGGAGGCGCTTGCAGCCGCCGTCGAATATTATCTGGCGCTGGAAGGGCCATGGAAGGCCTGGGTCGAGGACAAGCTCGAGAACTTCAAGCCGGGCGAGATCCTGACGCGCGACGAGGATGTGCTCGACACATGGTTCTCGTCGGCGCTGTGGCCGTTCTCGACGCTTGGCTGGCCGGACCAGACGCCGGAGCTGAAGACCTACTACCAGACCGACGTGCTGGTGACCGGCTTCGACATCATCTTCTTCTGGGTCGCCCGCATGATGATGATGGGCCTGCATTTCATGGACGAGGAGCCGTTCCACACCGTCTACGTCCATGCGCTGGTGCGCGACAAGAACGGGCAGAAGATGTCGAAGTCGAAAGGCAACGTCATCGACCCGCTCGATCTCATCGACGAATACGGCGCCGACGCGCTGCGCTTCACGCTGACGGTGATGGCCGCACAAGGACGCGACGTGAAGCTCGATCCGGCCCGCATCGCCGGCTACCGCAACTTCGGCACCAAGCTGTGGAACGCGACGCGTTTTGCCGAGATGAACGACGTCGCGAGGAACGATGAGTTCTGGCTGAACGACGCCAAGCTGGCGGTCAACCGCTGGATCCTGACCGAATTGACCCGCGCCGCGCGCGAAATCACCGATGGCATCACCTCATACCGGTTCAACGAGGCTGCAGGTGCGGCCTACCGCTTCGTCTGGAACCTGTTTTGCGACTGGTACCTGGAACTGCTGAAGCCGGTGTTCACAGGTCCGGATGAGGCTGCCAAGGCCGAAAGCCGGGCTTGTGTCGCCTTCGTGCTCGACGAGATCTACAAGCTGCTGCATCCGATGATGCCGTTCATGACCGAAGAACTGTGGGCTGAGACATCAGGCGAGGGCAAGGAACGGCCGTCGCTGCTTTGCCATGCCGCGTGGCCGTCGCCCGATTTCGAGGATGAGGCAGCGGCCGCTGACATCAACTGGCTGGTCGATCTCGTCTCAGGCATCCGCTCCGTGCGCTCTGAAATGAACGTGCCGCCGGCTGCGATCGCGCCCCTGATGGTGATCGGCGCTAATACCGCAACCCACGAAAGGCTTGAACGTCAGGCATCGGCCATCAAGCGACTGGCGCGGGTCGGCGACATCTCGCTGGTCGATACAGCACCGAAGGGCTCCGCCCAGATCGTGCTCAACGAGGCGACCATCTGCCTGCCGCTCGGTAGCTTGATCGACCTTACCGCCGAGGCGACGCGGCTGCAGAAGGAACTGGTCAAGGTGACCGAAGAGATCGCCCGCCTGCACAAGAAGCTGTCAAACGAGAAATTCGTTGCCAACGCGCCGGAAGATGTCGTGGAAGCCGAGCGCGAAAAACTCGCCGAGTATCGCGAGGCGCAAGAAAAGCTTTCGGTGGCGCTGACACGGGTGCGCGAAGCCGGTTGATCTATCTCTGGTGTTCGAAAATCGAATTGGCTGAGGATCGGATCGACCCAAAACCAGCTCCCGCTTTTGGGTCCGACACTTCTGGATTCGCGAGTGTCCGAACTCGCTTTTCCGACCGGCTTTCTGCCACGAAAATAGGCATTCCGCTGCGTAAATCTTGACGTAAACGGAATGTTTTAGCCCCATTGTTGCCATAATGTAACAATGAGCTTGGTTCTCGCAAAAAGAGCCGTTTTTGCGCCGTTCCGTGCGAGTTTTCCGAGTTCTTTTCTCGATTTTCAGCCAAATGAGCCGTTTTCCGGCTCTGCGGTGAAGCTGTCACTTTGTCTAAAATGCGGTCGGCGAAGGCGTACATGTACGCGTCGAGAATTCGTTGTTGCGCCGTTAACCTGAATTGGTTCTAGCTTAGTCCATTCGTATTCGGGGAGGAGATTCATGAACAATTTGCGTCTGAAAGCGCTGCTGGGGGCGGGGTGCTTTTCGCTATTGATGTCGGGCGCTGCGAACGCCGGCGGCTTCGACCGGGGCGGTGTCAACATCGACCAGTTGTTTGATGCCGCGCCATATTCGTTCGACGCCGGCGTCACCTATGTTTCGCCACAGCGCACACTGAAGAATGTGCAGCGTCTGGATGGCTCGGGAATGTCGTCTTCGTCAGTGGATGTCGGCGGCGACTATGCGGTGCCGCGCATCGGCATCAAGGCCAACATTTTTGAACCAGTGGATTGCCTGGCTAGCTATACGGAACCGTATGGTGCGGAGGCAGACTTCGGAATGAACAACGCCTATTCGCCAACAGCGGTCGAATACTACGTCAAAACAAATGATTTCGGCCTTACCTGCTCCTACAAGATAAACGTCGGCAAGGGCGCCATCCGGTTCATCGGCGGCGTCTCCTACCAGGAGGTCGATGCGTTTTTGTCGCGCCAGACACTGCTGGCCTTCGGCAATACCGGCCTCGGAAAATTCAAGCTTTCCGACGAGGCATGGGGTTGGCGCGTGGGCGCCGCTTATGAAATTCCCGAAATCGCCTTGCGCGCAAGCTTGATGTACTCTTCGAGCTACAAATATGACGAACTGTCGGGAACCGTCGACACGACCGGTTTTAGAGGGGCCTTTCCAGCGGATCTGATTCCAGGCGCTACCGGGGTCTACCCTGTCTCTGCCTCGGCCGAGATACCCCAAGCTGTGGAACTCAAGCTGCAGAGCGGCATAGCTCCTGGCTGGCTGGCCTTTGGTTCCATCCGCTGGCAGGAATGGAGCAGGCTTGGCATCATTCCCATCAATGGTGTGCGCAGTCCGGTGACCGGTGCTCCCTCGCCCGTTTCTTTCGACCTGCTTTATCGCGACGGCTGGACGGTTTCGGGCGGCATAGCTCACAAGTTCACCGATCAATTGTCTGGCGCGGTTTCGCTGACCTGGGATCGTGGAACCTCGACGACCTCCGGCTATCAGTCGGACACCTGGTCCGTGGCCAGCGGCATTTCTTATTCGCCGAACGACAAGATCGAGGTCAGACTTGGTGGTTCGATCGGTGTTCTTACCAGTGGGTCGTCGACCTTCACCGGTGTTGGCGACGCGGCAAATGCCGTCACCTACACATACGACGACGATCTGCTCCTTGCCGGCTCAGCTTCGGTTAAGATCAAGTTCTAAATATAAGTTTTTGATAGCAAAAAGGCCGGGCATTGCCCGGCCTTTTTGTTCGAGCGGCTTTCCTGACATGCAGGCGGCGTTGCAAAAACGCGGCATCCCTCTGCCTTCTGCGACTGTGACGTTTTGGCAACAGTTTCTGAGCAACCCTCGCACCACAACGACGCCCGGGGAGATTGCCTATTTCCCGCCATAAACCCGGCGCACTCGAATTTGTCACGGAACACGTGCCCAAAGAGGCTCGGCAATGGGGCAGGTCGCACCGCCCGCGGCAAGGAAGAGTATGAACGCCAGAGTCATCTCCAAGGCCAAGCTGCCCAGCCGCTATGTGACCGTCGGTCCGGCGCGCGCGCCGCATCGCTCCTATCTCTATGCGATGGGATTGTCGGCGGCCGAGATCGCGCAGCCGCTGGTCGGTGTCGCGAGCTGCTGGAACGAGGCGGCACCGTGCAACATCTCGCTGATGCGCCAGGCGCAGGTGGTCAAGAAGGGCGTCGCCGCGGCTAACGGCACGCCGCGCGAGTTCTGCACCATCACCGTCACGGACGGCATCGCCATGGGCCACCAAGGCATGAAATCGTCACTGGTGTCGCGCGAGGTCATCGCCGATTCGGTCGAACTCACCATGCGCGGCCATTGCTACGATGCGCTGGTCGGCCTTGCCGGTTGCGACAAGTCGCTGCCCGGTATGATGATGGCCATGGTGCGGCTCAACGTGCCGTCGATCTTCATCTATGGGGGCTCGATACTGCCCGGTTCCTACAAGGGCCGGCAGATCACCGTGCAGGATGTGTTCGAGGCCGTCGGCCAGCACTCGGTCGGCACGATCGGCGACGCCGAACTCCTCGAGATCGAACAAACCGCTTGTCCGTCGGCCGGCTCTTGCGGCGCCCAGTTCACCGCCAACACCATGGCCACCGTCGCCGAGGCCATCGGTCTGGCGCTGCCCTATTCCTGCGGGGCGCCGGCGCCCTATGAGATGCGTGATCGCTTCAATTTCGCCTCCGGCGAAAAGATCATGGAGCTGATCGCAAACAATATCCGCCCGCGCGACATCGTCACGCTGAAGGCGCTGGAGAATGCGGCAACCGTGGTTTCGGCCACCGGCGGTTCGACCAACGCGGCGCTGCATTTGCCGGCGATCGCGCATGAGGCCGGGATAAAGTTCGACCTTTTCGATGTAGCCAGGATCTTCGAGAAGACGCCCTACATCGCCGACCTGAAGCCGGGCGGCAAATATGTCGCCAAGGACATGTTCGAGGCCGGCGGCATTCCGCTCTTGATGAAGACGTTGCTCGACCACGGCTATCTGCATGGCGACTGCCTGACGGTGACCGGCCGCACTTTAGCCGAAAATATGGAGCACGTTGCCTGGAATGATAGCCAGGATGTGGTCCGTCCCGCCAACCGACCAATCACCCAAACGGGTGGCGTCGTGGGCTTGAAGGGAAACCTTGCCCCCGAAGGCGCGATCGTGAAGGTCGCGGGCATGTCGGAGCTGAAATTCTCTGGCCCGGCGCGCTGCTTCGATTCGGAAGAGGAATGTTTCGAGGCGGTTACGGATCGCAGCTACAGCGAAGGCGAGGTCCTCGTCATCCGCTACGAGGGTCCGCGCGGCGGTCCGGGCATGCGCGAAATGCTATCGACGACGGCAGCTCTCTATGGCCAGGGCATCGGCGGCAAGGTGGCTCTCATCACCGACGGACGTTTTTCGGGCGCGACACGCGGTTTCTGCATCGGCCATGTCGGGCCGGAAGCCGCCGTGGGTGGTCCGATCGGGCTGCTCAGGGATGGCGATTTGATCTCGATCGACGCGGTGAACGGCACGATCGAGGTGGCGCTGTCCGACACTGAACTGGCGGCCAGGGCGAAGGCATGGAAGGCGCGCGCGACCGACTATCAGTCGGGCGCGATCTGGAAATATGCACAAACGGTGGGGCCTGCCCGCGACGGCGCGGTCACCCATCCCGGTGGTGCGAAAGAAACACATTGTTATGCGGATATCTGAGTTGCTGAGGTTGTCTGTCTTTTCGGCACTGGTCGCGATCGCCACTTTTGGCGCGACCTTGGGCGCCGCGGGCCAGGCCATGGCCTTCGATGACAAGGTGTTCGACGACAAGACCGGCGTGAAACCGCAGTCGAGCCCGTGGGCGGTGTTTCAGTTCGGCTTCTCCGCCTATAAGAACGGCCGCAAGGAGCAGGCCGCGGAGGCTTACAAATACGCGGCCGAAAATGGCCAGATCGGCGCCACCTGGAAGCTTGCGCGCATGTATGCCGAGGGTGACGGCGTGGAGCGCGACGACTACGCGGCGTTCAAGTTCTTCTCAGAAATCGCCGACCAGGACGTCGAGCCCGGTTCGCCGGAAGAGAGCTATGTGTCGGACGCGCTCGTGGCGCTCGGCGACTATCTGAGGAAGGGCATCCCCGGCAGCCCCATCACAGAGAACGAGGTGGCGGCCCAAGAATATTACATGCGCGCCGCCGCCAATTACCGCAACCCGAATGCGCAGTTCGAGATGGGCCAGATCTTCCTGAATGGCAAGGGCGGCGTCAAGGCCAGCATCAAGCAGGCCGGACGCTGGTTCCAGCTCGCTGCGGAAAAGGGCCATGCCGGCGCACAGGCAACGCTCGGCCATCTGCTTTTCCAGAGCGGTAAGATCGTTCGGGGGCTGGCGATGATGACCGCGGCACTCGAACGGGCCTCACCTTCCGATCAGCCATGGATACGCGGGATGCAGGAAGAGGCGTTTGCCGCCGCGGGCGAGGCCGACCGCCGCACCGCGATTTCGCTGGCTGACGACATTCTCACCAAGGGTGGCGGCGACCAGTAGTCGCGAAGCCAAGTAGTCAGGAAGCCGATAGTCCTCGAAAAATCAAGTCGGACAGCCGAGATCAGTTCTCGGCCGGTTCCGTCGGAACGAGGCCGGATTCCGGCGTTGAAATCGGCGTGGCCGATGGCGCCGGCGTGGTTCGCGGGCAATCGTCCCGGATCTTTGTCCATGACGTGTTGTTGAGCACCATGTCGCAGCGGGCGAGGTGGCTCCGGCCGGAAAGCGTCAGGCAGGCGACCTGGCCGATCTGGAATGATTTTCCGTTGGCCAGGCATTCAGGGTCGGCAAAGGCTGGCGTCGCCGCGAGGGCGAGCGCGGCGGCACATGGGCAAAGCGCAAACCTGATCGTCATCCTGAACCCCAACCGAACCCGGATTGCAGCGGAACCCCCGATTGTGGCGATATGACGGTCCATCAATCGGGAATCCGGCAGTCCGGGCCTCGAAATGATCAGATTGGCGCAAAAGCCAGTTCGACGGCCACCGGCACGTGGTCGGAGGGTTTTTCCCAGGCGCGCACATGCTTTTCGACCGAGGCCGAGGAAAAGCGGTTGGCGGCTTCAGGCGAGAGCAGCAAGTGATCGATGCGGATGCCGTTGTTCTTCTGCCAGGCGCCGGCCTGATAATCCCAGAAAGTGTAGATGTCCGGCGCGTCGGTGACCGCGCGCACCGCTTCGGTGAAGCCGAGATTCTTCAGCCGGCGGAACGCCTGCCTCGTCTCGGGCTGGAACAGCGCATCGCTCAGCCAGTTCTCCGGGAATTTCGCGTCGATGTATTCGGGAATGACATTGTAGTCCCCGGCCAGCACCAGCGCCTCTTCTAGCATTAGCCGTTCCTCGGCCCAGCGCTCCAGCCGCGCCATCCAGGAAAGCTTGTAGGAGAACTTCTTCTCGTCATCGATCGGGTTGCCGTTGGGCAAATAGAGCGAGGCAACGCGCAACGCGCCCTTGTCGGTCGAGAACACGCCCTCGATGAAACGCGCCTGCTCGTCCGTATCGTCGCCCGGCAAGCCTCTGATGACCTCGTCGAAGCGCAGCTTCGACAGGATGGCGACGCCGTTAAAACCCTTTTGGCCATAGATTTCGACGTTGTAGCCAAGCGCCTCGATCTCGGCGCGCGGAAACTGCTCGTCGGCCGTCTTGATCTCCTGCAGGCAGGCGATATCAGGCGAGCTTTCCGTCAGCCAATGGGTCAAATTGCCGATGCGGGCCCGAACGCCGTTAATATTCCAGGTGACGATTTTCATGACGGCCTCACTGCTGTTCCGGCGGATGACGTTCGACGAGGCCGATCGTATTGCCTGCCGGGTCCTTTAGGAAGGCCATCCATTCGCTTTCCCCCGCCGGCCCGAACAGGCCTTCGGTATCGCGATGGACGAGCATCGGCGGCGCAGTGAAGGGGACACCGGCGGCTTTTGCCGAGGCGTGGAAATCGTCGAGGCGTGATATGTCGAGATAAACGGTGCCGGCCGGCAGGCCATCGGTGAACAGCAGCCGCACGTCGCCGGCCATGATGAAGGCGATGCCAGGCGGATCGAAGCGTACGTGCACTGTCATGCCGAGCACGTCGTGCCAGAACGCCAGCGTTGCATCGAGATCGCGCCCGGCTGAAAGCGCGACCTGACGGACCGCGCCGATGGCAGGCATTTCTAAATACTGAAGCTGGTGCCGCAGCCGCACGAGGCGACCGCATTCGGGTTTCTGATCTGGAACGACTGGCCCATCAAATCGTCGACGAAATCGATCACCGAGCCACCCATATAGACCAGCGAGAGGTCGTCGATCAGCACGGTGGCGCCGTCCTTCTCGATGGCGACGTCGTCATCGTTGCGTGTGTCGACCAGGTCGAACTTGTAGGAAAAACCGGAGCAGCCGCCGCCCTCGACCGAAACGCGCAGCGCCTTCTTGCCGACTTCGCCAGATACAATCTTGGCAATCCGCCTGGCGGCGGCGTCGGTCATCTCGACTTTCATGGCAGTCTTGGCATCAGCGCCCATGGGCGTCACCTTGCTTTCCGTTTCACATGATAGGTATGAAGCGGGAGGGGGCAAGTCAACTGCGGTATCGGCGATGACCAACGAGTTGGGCGACATCGGATTCGGCTATCGGCCGCGCGCAGCCTATGCCTGCGATCCGGCAAAGTCGCGCGGGCGGCTGTTCGACGAGGTGGAGAGCCCGACCCGCACGCCATTCCAGCGCGACCGCGACCGCATCATCCATTCGACGGCATTCCGCCGGCTGAAGCACAAGACGCAGGTGTTCGTCGCGCATGAGGGCGATCATTACCGCACCCGGCTGACGCATTCGATCGAGGTGGCGCAGATAGCGCGTGCCCTGGCGCGGGCGCTGCGCGGCGACGAGGACCTGGCCGAGGCGGTGGCGCTGGTGCACGATTTCGGCCACACGCCATTCGGCCATACCGGCGAGGACGCGCTGAACGACAAAATGGCCGCCTGGGGCGGCTTCGACCACAACGCGCAATCACTGCGCGTGGTGACGCGGCTGGAGAGCCGCTATGCCGAATTCGACGGGCTGAACCTTACCTGGGAAACGCTGGAGGGGCTGGTCAAGCACAACGGCCCGCTAACCGACGCCAGGGGAAAAGGCCTGAAGGGGCCGGTGCCGCAAGCGATCCGCGACTATTCGGAGCTGCACGACCTCGAACTCGACCGCTTCGCCGGCATCGAGGCGCAGTGCGCGGCGATCGCCGATGACATCGCCTACAACACCCATGACATCGACGACGGCCTGAGATCCGGCTTCCTGACGCTGGACATGCTGAAAAAGGTCTCGCTGCCCGGCTCGATCCTCGAAGGCGTGCGCCAGCGCTATCCGGCGCTGGACGATGTGAGGACAGGGCACGAACTGATGCGACGGCAGATCACGATGATGGTCGAGGATGTCATCGTTTCCACCACCACCAATCTGGCCCGCATCAAGCCGGACAGCGCCGACGCGGTAAGGGCGGCAGGCGAGACGATGGTGACCTTTTCAGCCGAAATGGCCGCGTTCGAAAAGGAATTGAAGGCCTTTCTCTACAAGCATCTCTACCGGCACAGCGAGGTCATGCGCGTGCGCAACGAGGCCGAGCAGATCGTCAACGACCTGTTCGAGGTCTATTTCGCCGATCCGCGCGCCATGCCCGATGGCTGGCGCGAAGGGCTCGACCGGGCCGATGATCGCATCAAGGCGCGCAGCGTCGCCGATTTCCTGGCGGGCATGACGGATACCTACGCTTTGAAAGAACACCGCCGTTTGTTTGACCATACGCCTGAATTAAGCTAGGCCGAGCTCGATTTTGCCGGCCAATAAGCCGGATCCCTGCAAAGCCGCCAGAGCCACACCCCAGAGCACACCGATGAACATCTTCGCCGATTTCAACGCGCGAATCACCAGAGCTGTCGAAGCGCTTGATTTGAAAGACAAAGACGGCGGTTCGCTGGACCTATCGCGCATCGCCATCGAGCCGCCGCGCGACGCCAGCCATGGCGACTTGGCGACCAATGCGGCGATGGTGCTGGCCAAGCCGACCGGCCAGAATCCACGCGCACTGGCTGAAAGGCTGGCGCAGGCGCTGCGCGCCGACATCGACATCGCCGCTGCAGACGTTGCCGGTCCGGGCTTCGTCAATCTCAGGCTCAGGGACGCGTTCTGGCAGGTGCATCTGACTGCGCTGCTCGGCGAAGGCCGCAATTACGGCCGCTCGACGGTCGGCGGCGACAAGAAGGCCAATGTCGAATACGTTTCGGCCAACCCGACCGGACCGATGCATGTCGGCCATTGCCGTGGCGCCGTGGTGGGTGATGCGCTCGCCAATCTGATGGCCTTCGCCGGTTATGACGTGACCAAGGAATATGTCATCAACGATGCCGGGTCGCAGATCGACGTGCTCGGCCGCTCTGCCATGCTGCGTTACCGCGAGGCGCTCGGCGACGACATTGGCGAGATTCCTGCCGGGCTTTATCCGGGCGACTATCTGATCCCGGTCGGTCAGGCGTTGGCCAGCGAATTTGGCCGCTCCTTGCTGCAGATGCCGGACGAGGAAGCGCTTGCCATCGTCAAAGACAGGACGATCGATGCGATGATGGCGATGATCCGCGAGGATCTGGCGCTGCTCAACGTGCATCACGACGTCTTCTTCTCGGAGCGCACGCTGCACGCCGACAACGCCCGGAAAATCCGTTCGGCCATCAACGACCTGACGCTCAAGGGCCATATCTACAAGGGCAAGCTGCCGCCGCCCAAGGGCGAGAAGCCGGACGACTGGGAGGATCGCGAGCAGACGCTGTTCCGCTCGACAGCGGTCGGCGACGACATGGACCGGGCGCTGGTCAAGTCGGACGGCACCTTCACCTATTTCGCCGCGGACGTCGCCTATTTGAAGGACAAGGTCGATCGCGGTTTCGTCGAGCTGATCTATGTGCTTGGCGCCGATCATGGCGGCTATGTGAAGCGCCTGGAAGCGCTCGCCCGGGCGATTTCCGGCGACGAGGTGAAGCTTACCGTGCTGCTTTGCCAGTTGGTGAGGCTTTTTCGCGAGGGCGAACCGGTGCGCATGTCGAAGCGGTCGGGCGATTTCGTGACGCTGCGCGAAGTGGTGGAGGAGGTCGGCCGCGATCCGATCCGCTTCATGATGCTGTACCGCAAGAACGATGCGCCGCTCGATTTCGACTTCGCCAAAGTGACCGAGCAGTCGAAGGACAATCCGGTGTTCTACGTGCAGTACGCTTCGGCGCGCTGCCATTCTGTGTTCCGGCAGGCGAGCGAACAGCTGGGCGAGGCCAATTTCGACCGCAATCGGCTGGCCGCCGCCACCGCTTCGCTGACCGACGAAGGCGAGATCGGGCTGATCAGGAAACTTGCCGAATATCCGCGGCTGATTGAATCCGCCGCACTTGCGCTCGAGCCGCACCGGCTGGCATTCTACCTCTACGATCTCGCCTCCAGCTTCCACGGACATTGGAACCGCGGCACCGAGAATCCGGACTTACGTTTTGTTAAGGTTAACGACCGACAATTGACGCATGCCAGACTAGGGCTGGTGCAGGCTGTTTCGGACGTTTTGACGTCTGGCCTGACGCTGATCGGGGCCGATGCGCCCACCGAAATGCGTTAGGTTTGACTAAAAAACCTGTCACCTTTTGCCCACATTGCGCTGGTAAGGGCCAACCCTACGCGACGTCCATGGCGTCCGAATGAGTGCGAGTTCGGGAACAATAATGGCAGACAGAACCCAGCTGAGAGCAGCCGTCCAAAACGATATCGCTGACGATGATCCGTTCGCGGAACTGACCAGGATCATGGGGTTCGACCCGCGCCAGCCGGTCAAGCCGCAGGCCCAGCCGAAGGCGCCTCCAGCCAGCCAGCCGGCGGACGAGGGCGACTTCGACATCGATCTCGAGAAGGAGTTGATGGGCGAATTCGGCGCCGACGACAATGACGGCGCAACCGAGGTTCGCGAGCCGGCTTTCGAAGCGGCTGCTACTGACGCGGTGGACGACGAGCTTGCGGCGTCGTTCGAACAGGATTTCCTGCTGGACGACGATGCGGCCGACGAAACCGCCCATACCGTTGCTGCCGACGACGCGCGTTCTGGTGTTGCCGAAGCATCCGCGCCGGCTGTTGAAGCTGCGTTCGATGACGATTTCGACGATGCGCTTGCCAGTTCGCTCGAAGATGTGTCGCCATTCGAAGACGATTTGGCAGTGAACGACAAGCGTGGGGACGACGAGCTTGCCGCGTCGCTCGAACAGGATTTCCGGCTCGACAATGATGCGACGGACGAAACCGCCCATGCCGTTGCTGCCGATGACGTGCGTTCTGACGCTGCCGAAGCATCCGCGTCGGCCGTTGAAGCTGCTTTCGATGACCATTTCAACGATGGGCTCGGCAGTTCGCTCGAAGATGTGTCGCCATTCGAAGACGATTTACCGATGAACGACGAGCTTGCCGCGTCGCTCGAACAGGATTTACTGCTCGACGACGATGCGACGGACGAGGCCGAACAGAATACTGCCGCCGCCGTTTCCGCCCTGGCCGCCGAACCCGCCTTCGACGATGAATTCGACAACGCGGTCGCAAGCTCGCTCGAAGACGATCTGATGCTCGACGAGCACGTGCCGATGGCGCAGGCTGCCGAAGCCGAAGTCTCCGCGCCGGCCGCCGACCCCGCCTTCGACAATGAATTCGACAATGCGGTCGCAAGCTCGCTCGAAGACGAGTTGATGCTCGACGAACACGTGCCGATGGCGCAGGCTGCCGAACCCGCCGAAATCTCCGCGCCGGCCGCCGAACCGGTCTTCGACGACGAATTCGACAATGCGGTCGCAAGCTCGCTCGAAGACGAGTTGATGCTCGACGAACATCTGCCGATGTCCGCTGTTGAAGCTCCTGCTGCGCCTGTTCGGGCCGTTTCGGATGAGTCCGATGAGGACGTTGCCGGCCATTTCGACGACGCCATGGCCGACGTCGACATGGATTTCGACGTTGGCACGGCCGAACCGGTCGAAATTGACGAGCCAGAAATTGACGAACCGGAGGCTGTCGCCGCCAAGGACGAGCCTTCCGCCGCGACCCCGGAAGATGCGTTCGACGCCGATTTTGACTTGAGCTTCGACGACGCGCTTGCCGAGGAAGCCGAAGAGCCGGTTGCCGAGACCTCCGGCGTTGCAGCCCAACCGATGGCGCCGACCGCCGTGGTCCAGCCGGCGGCGCCTGCCCCCGTCGCTGACGAGCGGAGCCTCGAAGACGAGTTGAACGCGCTGTTGGGCACCATGCGCACACCGGCTGCCTCCGTGGCTGCGACCGCGGCCAACGACCCGCCCATGGTTCAGCAGCCTGTAGCTGCGGCTGGAAAAGCCGCCGACAAACCAGTGGATCCCATCGACGAACTGGACTGGAGCCTCGACGAGCAAGACCTTTCGCAGCCGTCGGATGACGCGGTTCAGGCCGCCGATGCCGATCTCGACACCGTTCTCCTTGATGAGCTGGAGGGCCAGGATTTCGGCGCTGAAGATGCCGCTAAGCCGGCTGATGTCGATTTCGACGATGATGCATTGCACACCGCCTTCGCCAGGGACATCGGTCTGGATCATGGCGACGGCGATAACGTTGCCGCCGCCGCTTCCCAGGAGGATGCGCTCACCTGGATGGCCGCACGCTCCGCCCCGCCGGCGCTGGCCCGTTCGTGGAGCCGCGTAACGCCGGTTGCGCAGTCGCAGCCTGCCTTTGCAGCCCAGCCGACAGCTTCCGCGAGGACCATGGAAGTGGCCTCGGGGAAGACCACGGAAGCAACGCCGCCAATGGCTGCGGCACCGGCCTATCAGGAGCCGGCCGAAGACGATGCCGCCGATGCGGCATCTGCGCCGGCGCAAAGCGAACAGTCTTCAGCGTATGACGAGATGCCCGATGTGGAGACGGTCGATGTGCCCGAGCGCGTTGTGGCCCTGGCGGACGACCTCGATATTCCGGACCTCGACTTCAATGACGACGAACCGGCGGCGCCTGCCTATGACGATCTCGACACCGAGTTCGCCAGCCTTCTCACGGAAATGAATGCCGTAGACGTCGCTGCCGCCCCGGCGCGCAGCGCGGCGTATAACGACGAATCCTACAATTCCGGATTCCAGTCAGCGGCCGGGTTCCAATCAGCGGTCGGGTTCCAGCCAGGCTATGAGCCCGACCGCGTTGAAACGCGGACCTATGCGGCGAGGCCCGCACATGCATCTGTCAGTGCGTCTTATGCCGATGCTGCTAGCGGCTTCGATCTGGGCGACTTGCCCAGCGGCCGGCCGGCCTCGCAGGCCGATGACTTTGGCTTGGACGAACTCGACTACGACCCCGAACTGGATGAAGCTATGTCGGTTCCCGGCCTGGATGAGCACGATGCCGCGAGGCCCCGGAGCCGCGGCCTGTTGGTCGCCGCAGTCGTCGGCGCCGTGGCACTCGCCGGCGGTCTCGGCGCCTTCGCGCTGTCTTTCGGCGGCACCGGCGACACCGATGCGCCGGTCATCGTCAAGGCTGACAACGCACCGATCAAAGTCAGGCCTGAAAATCCGGGCGGCACCGTCGTGCCAAACCAGGACAATAAGGTCTATGACGCCGTGGCCAAGGGTGGCGCAAAGCCTGTCGAACCGGTCCAGGAAAAACTGGTCACCAACACCGAGGAGCCGGTGGACGTGGCGGCCAAGGAGCCGCCGCAGAGCCGTGTGGTCGATCTTTCGCCCGACGATATCGACACGGCTGAAGCCGCCGATGCGATCCGCAATGCCGAATCCGCCGCCGCTGAAGGCGCCAATGCGATCCGCGGCACGCAAGCGGCCGGAAATGCTGACGTCGCCGCCGCGCCGGCACCCAAGTCCGAGGATCGTATCGCCCAGGTTCTGCAAGAGGCCGAGCAGGGCATCGACCCCGATGTCGTCGCCGTTGCGCCGCGCAAAGTGAGAACCATGGTCGTCAAATCAGATGGCTCGCTGGTTGCGCGCGAGGATCCGGCGCCTGCGGCACCGCAGATGGCTGCCGTCGAGCCTGTCGATCCGACGCCGCAGCATGTGGCCCCAGCGGGGCAGGCCGACGACGCAGCAGAACAGACCGGTACGGTACCGCCTGTTGCCGACCAGGCAAGTGGCGACCTATTGGGTAGCGACCCGGTCGGCGGCGACCAGACCGAAACCGCCAAGCCGGAAACAGCTAAGCCGGAAACAGTCAACCCGACAACCGCGCCGGCAGCCGCGCCTGAGGCTGAGGCCCAAACCGCCCAGCCTGCCAATACGCCGGCCATGGTTCCGGTGGCGCCGCAGCGTCCGTCCGACCAGCCGGTCGACGTCGTCGGCGAGGTCAAGCCCGACCAGGTTGCGTCCATCAATCCGGCGGCCGCCTCGACCGGCGGTGGCTCGTGGTCGATGCAGATCGCTTCGCAACCGACTGTCGAAAGCGCCCAGTCGACCTACCAGGATCTGCAGCGCCGCTACGACAGCGTGCTTTCCGGCCACACCGCCAACATCGTCAAAGCCGAGATCGCCGGCAAGGGAACGTTTTATCGCGTCCGCGTCCCGGCGAAGTCGCGCAACGATGCGATCAACCTGTGCACCAACTACAAGGCTGCCGGCGGCAACTGCTTCGTGTCGCGCTAGCCATTCCAAGTCTCCGCTCTTTGGCGGAAAGAACCGGCGCGGTCATGAACCGCGCCGGTTTTTTTGTGGAAGGGAGTTCTTTTTGTGGAAGGGGTTCTGGCTAAAGCGCGTCGCGTTTGACCGGCCTCATGCGACGCGCTTTAGCGTTGTTGTTTTTATGCATGTCGCTATCGCAAAACCGCTGCACACTTTTGTGCGACATGCATTAGACCGCATGTGGTTCGATGCGATTCCCTTTGTTCGCATGAAGCTCTAAACTCCGGCCCATGACCGAATCAAAATCCATGATCCTAGGCTGCGCCGGGAAATCGCTCACACGCGACGAAATCAACTTCTATCGCAATGAATGCCCGTGGGGCTTCATCCTGTTTGCCCGCAATATCGGCGAGGCCGAGCAGATCCGCGATCTGGTCGCCACGATGCGCGACTGTGTCGAGCGCCCGGACGCCCCGGTGTTCATCGACCAGGAAGGCGGCCGGGTGCAGCGCCTGCGGCCGCCGTTGGCGCCGAATTATCCAGCTGGTGGTGCGCTCGGGGCCTTATGGCGCAGCGACCACGACGCCGGCAACCGCGCCGCCTGGCTGATGGCGCGGCTGCATGCTTTCGACCTGCTGCGCTACGGCATCACGGCGGATTGCCTGCCGGTGCTCGACGTGCCGATCGAGGGGGCCAGCGACGTCATCGGCGCGCGCGCCTATGGCAAGGAGCCTCGTGCCGTCATCGAACTGGGTCGCGCCGCGGCCGAGGGCCTGATGTCGGGAGGCGTGCTGCCGGTGATGAAGCATATTCCCGGACATGGACGGGCCTTTGCCGACACGCATTTCGAACTGCCGACCGTCGATGCCTCGATGAGCGACTTGCAGCGGCATGATTTCGCCCCGTTCAGGGAGCTCAATCATTTGCCGATGGCGATGACGGCGCATGTCGTCTACAGCGCGATCGATCCGAAAAATCCGGCCACGACGTCCGGCAAGGTCATCGACGAGATCATCCGCGGCGAAATCGGCTTCGACGGGCTGCTGATGAGCGACGACACCTCGATGAAGGCACTTTCTGGGGATTTCCCGACAAAGGCGGCCGCGATCCTTGCCGCGGGCTGCGATCTGGTCCTTCACTGCAATGGCGTTTTCGAGGAGATGGCCGGCATTGCGTCGCGCACAACGGGGCTTGAAGGCACGTCGCTGCAACGCGCGCAACGGGCACTGACTTATATCAAGAACCGCGATCGGGCTGATGAAGCCGAGATACGCGCCGAATTCGCCACCTATTTCGATGCGGTGGCCTAGACCATGATCCCAAAAAATGGGAGCCGGTTGTTCGGAACAGATCATGGTCAAACAAGAAGATAGAAGCAAAGGAAAGCAACAGGAAGTGGCGGAAACATTGGACAACAAGGCCGGCAAGGCCGCACCGATGGACCGTCTGTGGGCCGAGAACGACGATTCGCGGCTGACCGGCGATCCCGCGCTGGTCGTCGACGTCGACGGTTTCGAGGGTCCGCTCGATCTTCTGCTGCATCTTGCCCGCAACCAGAAGGTCGATCTGTCGCGCATCTCGATCCTGGCGCTGGCCGAGCAATATCTGGCTTTTGTCGAGAAGGTGAGGGCGCTCAGGCTGGAACTTGCCGCCGACTATCTGGTGATGGCGGCGTGGCTGGCGTTTCTCAAGTCGAAGCTTTTGATCCCCAAGCAACCCGGCGACGATGGCGAAAGCGGCGAAGAACTGGCGGCGGTGCTGCAATTCCGGTTGAAGCGGCTGGAAGCGATGCGCGACGCGGCGGCACGCCTGGTCAACCGCAACCGGCTCGGACGCGACGTGTTCGCCCGCGGCATGCCGGAAATGGTTATCGTCGAGAAACGCAACGCCTATTCGGCCTCGCTCTACGATCTGCTGACCGCCTATGCGGCGCAACGCCAGAAGCAGGCGATCACCAATGTGACGATCGCCAGGCGCGGTGTGTGGTCGCTCAAGGACGCGCGCGATATCCTGAACCGGCTGATCGGCACGCTTGCCGACTGGACGGCGCTGGACAGTTTCCTGGTCGAATATCTGACCGGCCCGGACGAGCGGCGTACCGCGATTGCCAGTTCGTTTGCGGCGACGCTGGAACTGGTGCGCGAAGGCAAAGTGGAAATGCGGCAGGACGAGGTGTTCGCGCCGCTCTATCTGCGCGGCCGCGCGCAAGGCATCAGGGCAGTCGAGGTGGCATCATGAGTGAACGCGCCAACGCTTCAGTCATTCCGTTCAAGGTCGACGATGAGACCGAAGAAGGCGTGCTCGCCGGGGTACCGGCAGAAGATCAAGCTCAGAACTTGTCCCAGAATCCTGGCGAGCGGCTGCATATAGCGGAAGCAGTGCGCATGGCCGAGGCGATCGTCTTCGCCAGCGCCGAGCCGGTCAGCGAAAAGCAGCTTGCCGCTCGCCTGCCCGACGGCATCAGCATTGCCACGGCGATGGCCGAACTGCAGCAAATATATGCGCGGCGGGGCGTCAACCTGGTGCGCGTCGGCGATGCCTGGGCGTTCCGCACTGCCGGCGATCTCGCGTTCCTGATGAGCCGCGACACGGTGCAGCAGAGGAAGCTTTCACGTGCGGCGCTCGAAGTGCTGGCGATCATCGCCTATCACCAGCCAGTGACGCGCGCCGAGATCGAGGATATCAGAGGCGTCGAGACCTCAAAGGGCACGCTGGACACGCTGATGGAGACCGAATGGGTGAAGATGCGCGGCCGACGCCGCACGCCCGGCCGTCCCGTCACCTACGGCACAACAGATATCTTCCTCGACCATTTCGCGTTGGAGGAGATCCGCGACCTTCCCGGCATGGATGAATTGAAGGGCGCCGGGCTGCTTTCGGGCCGCATGCCGTCGAATTTTTCCATTCCGCTGCCGCCGGCCGATCCGGATGCGCTGACCGACGACGAGGATCCGCTGACCGACATCGACCTCGAGGAACTTGGCCTGCTGACGCCGCGCGTCGAGGAAGATTGACCGCAAAAGATGTGCCGACAGCCGTTGGTATTTGCGGCTGCGCCGATTGGTAGCGGGCTATGGCGCCGAAAGTGCGTGGATTCGGCCACTCATTTATTAAACTCTGTCGCGGTTATGTTTGAATCCCGACGCGAAAGCGCATAGATCATCGTCAGAGAAAACTTTCGAGAGAGATTGTTATGGGTTCATTTTCGATTTGGCACTGGCTGATCGTCCTGGTGATCGTGTTGCTGGTGTTCGGCCGCGGCAAGATTCCCGAGTTGATGGGTGACATGGCCAAGGGTATCAAGAGCTTCAAGAAGGGCATGGCCGACGACGAGGTTGCCGAGGACAAGCGCACCGTTGAACACCGTGCCGACGAAACCGTTTCGGCAGTGAAGGAAAAGGCCAGCAAGAGCTGAGCCCAAAAACTTTAGTCGGAACGTATCGCCATGTTCGACATCGGCTGGACCGAGATGCTGGTGATCGCGATCGTCATGATCGTGGTCGTCGGGCCTAAGGATTTGCCCAAGATGCTGCGCACTTTCGGCCGCACGACGGCGAAGATGCGCGGCATGGCAGCCGACTTCCAGAAACAGTTCAACGACGCGCTGAAGGAGGCCGAGCTCGACGACGTCAAGAAGTCGGTCGATTCACTCAGAAGCCTCAACCCGGCCGCCGAAATCAGGAAACAGCTCAACCCGTTCGAGCAGGCGGCAGCCGACGTCCGCTCAGGCGTCGACGCGGTGATGAAGCCGAAGCCGGCCGTAGACCCGGTCGCGCCAGCTGCTTCGACCCCGCAGGATGCCGAGCCGAAGAATGGAACGGCGGTGCTGCCGGGCGTCAATGCCCCGGAAGCGGTGCCGACGGCGCCGACCTTTCCGGCGATGACCGATGAGTCGGTGGTGACACCGGCTGTTGCGACGGCGAAGCCGGCTGCACCGCAAAAGGCCTCGGCGGCGAAGACGAAGGGTGCGCCAGCGAAAGCGATCCCGGCCTCCACGGCCGCAGCGAAGCCAGCGGCGGCAGCGGCAAAACCTGCTGCGACGAAGACCGCGGCTAAGAAGGCCGAGCCGAAGCCCGCACCGGCAGCGGTGAAGAAGCCGACTGCAGCCGCCAAAAAGACGGCGGGAGCCGCCAAGTGAGCATTTCGGAAAAGGACGAAATCGATAAATCGGCGGCTCCGCTGATGGAGCATCTGATCGAGTTGCGCCGGCGGCTGATGTGGTCGATCGGCGGGTTCTTCGTTGCCTTCCTGTTCTGCTTCTTCTTCGCCAAGCAACTGTTCAACCTGCTGGTCATCCCGTTCAAATGGGCGACTCAATGGGCAGGGCTCGACCCGCACAAGGTCGAGCTGATCTACACGGCGCCGCAGGAATTCTTCTTCACCCAGGTCAAGCTGGCGATGTTCGGCGGCATGGTGATCGCCTTTCCGCTGATCGCCACGCAGATCTATAAATTCATCGCGCCCGGCCTCTACAAGAACGAACGCAACGCTTTCCTGCCGTTCCTGATCGCTTCGCCGATCCTGTTCCTGATGGGCGCGTCGCTGGTCTATTTCTTCTTCACGCCGATGGTGATGTGGTTCTTCCTCGCCATGCAGCAGGCGGGCACCGACGACCAGGTGCAGATTTCGCTGCTGCCGAAAGTGTCGGAATATCTCAGCCTGATCATGACGCTGATCTTCTCCTTCGGCCTGGTGTTCCAGTTGCCGGTGGTGACCAGCCTGATGACGCGGGTGGGCATGCTGTCGTCCGAGGCGCTGGTTGAAAAGCGCAAGTGGGCGATCGTCATCGCCTTCGTCGTGGCGGCTATTCTGACACCGCCCGACCCGATAAGCCAGATCGGCCTGGCCGTTCCCACGATCCTTCTCTACGAGGTCTCGATCTGGTCGGCCCGGCTGATCGAGCGCAGCAAGGAACGGGAACGTCTGGCGCGCGAGAAGCGGGAGGCTGCGGAAGCGGCCGCCGAAAAAGCAGCGGACGCATCGTCGACGTAGATTCCTTCATAGGAGCCTCTTATCTTTTCAAAGTCTGCGGGACAGCGCCCCCCTCTGTCCTGCCGGACATCTCCCCCTCAAGGGGGGAGATTGGATGTCATCACGACTTTCGCTAATCTCCAGCGGTCGAAGAGGTTAGCTGTCGACGAAGCTGCCAATCTCCCCCCTTGAGGGGGAGATGTCCGGCAGGACAGAGGGGGGTGTGAAGGAACTCGGCCTTCACATCTTGCATCAACGAAGGATGCGGTTTACGCCCACTGACCTAAAACGCGATGCGTTTTAGGTCTCTGCTTTTGGGCATATCGTTGTCCCAAAACCGCCGCGCACTTTCGGGCGACATGCCCGCCGAGGACGAACAAACAATGCTCGACATCAAATGGATTCGCGACAACCCCAACGTCCTGGTTGAGGCGCTCAAGAAGCGCTCGTGGTCCGGCGATGACGCGCAGTCCACGGTCGATGATCTGATTGCCAGGGACGAGGCGCGGCGCGAACATCTGACCGAGCTGCAGACCAGGCAGGAGCGCCGCAACGCCGCCTCGAAGGAGATCGGCAACGCCATGCGTTCGGGCGACGCCGCCCTTGCCGAAAAACTCAAAGCCGAGGTCGGCGAGATCAAGGCCTTTATCCAGGACGGCGAGGCGCGCGAACGCGAACTCGATCAGGCGCTGAATGACGCACTGGCGGTGCTGCCCAATGTGCCGCTCGACGACGTGCCGGTCGGCAAGGACGAGCACGACAACGTCGTCAAGCGCACCGTCGGCAAGGTGCCGACGCGCCCGAACTGGGTGAAGGAACATTTCGAGATCGGCGAAGCGCTCGGCATGATGGATTTCGAGCGGGCGGCGAAGCTTTCCGGCTCGCGCTTCACGGTGCTCAAGGGCGGACTTGCACGGATGGAGCGCGCCCTTGGCCAGTTCATGCTGGACCTTCACACGACCGAGCACGGCTACGAGGAGATCCAGCCGCCGTTGATGGTGAACAATGATGCCATGTACGGCACTGGTCAGCTTCCGAAATTCAAAGAAGACCTCTTTGCAGCTACGCAGCTACTTACCGACGAGAAAGCCCGAGGCAACGTCGATGCTCTACTAAGAGAAACGCCGTTCGATTCTCCTGCTCGAAATGAAGCCAATCAATTCTTGGCGTTCCTTGATCTGGCAGACAAGTATAATCGACGCTGGCTTATCCCCACGGCCGAAGTGCCGCTGACCAATCTCGTCCGTGAAGAAATCACACCGCACGAAAAACTGCCGCTGCGCTATACGGCGCTGACGCCGTGCTTCCGTTCGGAAGCGGGCTCGGCCGGGCGCGACACGCGCGGCATGCTTCGCCAGCACCAGTTCTACAAGGTCGAACTGGTGTCGATCACCGACCAGGACTCCTCGCTCGCCGAGCACGAGCGGATGACCGAATGCGCCGAGGAAGTGCTGAAGCGGCTCGGCCTGCCGTTCCGCACCATGACGCTGTGCACCGGCGACATGGGCTTTGGCGCGCGCAAGACCTACGACATCGAGGTCTGGCTGCCGGGCCAGAACGCCTATCGCGAGATTTCGTCATGCTCGGTGTGCGGCGATTTCCAGGCGCGGCGCATGGACGCCCGCTACAAGGACAAGGACGGTAAAGGTAACCGATTCGTCCACACGCTGAACGGCTCCGGCACCGCCGTCGGCCGCGCTCTGATTGCTGTCATCGAAAACTACCAGAATGAGGATGGCAGCGTAACCATTCCTGAAGCGCTTCGGCCTTACATGGGCGGTCTGGAAAAGATCGAATCGAAATAATGCGCATCCTCCTGACCAATGATGACGGCATCCATGCCGATGGCCTTGCATCGCTCGAACGCATCGCCCGCACGCTGTCGGACGACGTCTGGGTGGTGGCGCCGGAGCAGGACCAGTCCGGCTACGCGCATTCGCTGTCGATCTCGGAGCCGCTGCGCCTGAGGAAGATCGGCGAAAAACACTTCGCCGTGCGCGGCACGCCGACCGACTGCGTCATCATGGGCGTCAAGAAGATCCTGCCGGCAGCCCCCGACCTGATCCTGTCCGGCGTCAATTCCGGCGCCAACATCGCCGACGACGTCACCTATTCGGGCACCGTCGCCGGCGCCATGGAAGGCGCGCTGCTCGGCGTCCGATCGATTGCGCTCAGCCAGGCCTATTCCTATGCCGGCGAGGACCGCGTCGTTCCCTATGAGACCGCCGAGGCGCTGGCGCCGGCGCTGCTCAAGAAGCTTGTCGCCATGCCGTTGCCCGACGGCGTGCTGCTCAATGTCAATTTTCCGAATTGCGCGCCAGAAGAGGTCGCCGGCACGGTGGTCACCTCGCAAGGCAAGCTTGTCCATAGCCTGTGGGTGGACGAGCGCCGCGACGGCCGCGGACTTCCCTATTATTGGCTGCGCTTCGGCCGCGAGCCGGTCGAGGGCAAGCAAGGCACCGACCTCCATGCCATGCGCAACCGGCTGGTGTCGGTAACGCCGCTGCAGCTCGATCTCACCGCTCATGAAATCCGCGATCAACTGACCAAGGCGCTCGCATGAACCTGAACCACGGTCCGACGCTCGACGACCGCGAAGGCTTCGCCGCTTTCCTGCTCCGCCTGCGTGGCAAGGGCGTGGTGCCGAAGGCGCTGATCGCCGCCTTCGAGGCGACGCCGCGGCGCGGCTTCCTTTTCGCGCAGTTCCATCCGATCGCCTGGTCGGACCGCATGCTGCCGATCGAATGCGGCGAGGCGATCGAGGGCGCCGATCTGCAAGCCGCGGTGATCGCAGCGCTTGCCATCGAGCCGGGCAACCGCGTGCTCGAGATCGGCACCGGGTCGGGCTATACGGCGGCAGTGATGTCGCGGCTTGCCGCGCGGATCGTCACCGTCGACCGCTACAAGACGCTGGCCGAGCAGGCCAAACAGCGCTTCGAGGCGCTCGGCATCGGCAATGTCATCGTGCGCCAGGCGGACGGCTCCAACGGACTGGCGAATGAAGCGCCGTTCGACCGTATCGTCGCTTGGGCGGCCTTCGACAGCCTGCCGCGCTTCCTGCTCGACCAATTGTCGAGCGGCGGCATCGTCATCGCCCCGATCGGACCCGAGGAGGGCGAGCAGGTGCTGGCCAAACTGACTAAGGTCGGCAGCCGCTTCGAACGCGAGGACATCGGTCTCGTCCGCCTGCAGCCGATCCTGCGCAGCGTAGCCGCGGTCATCTAGGGATCTGTCGGTATTCAGGTGATGCTCTCAACCGACCGTCTGGTCGGTTCGCGCCCGTTTCCGCCTCGGCCCTACCTGAACCTCAACCCGACCAGTTCCACCCTTAAATATTTTAAGAAAATTTGCGTCTGATTCTAGAGGTTTAACCGACCAGTAACATTAACGCGCTTTAATCACGGTCAGTCTGTACCGGGTATCTGCGGGTAAAAGCGATGCAATTCAGTATTTTGAAGGCAAACGGACGCAACCTGGCGCGTGGTTTCGCTGTCCTTATGGTTGCGGGCACCGCGGCGGGATGCAGTTCCCAGGTCTCGCGGTTCAACAGCGTCGATGACGTCTTTACCTCCTCGACCAACAACCAGCGCGCCATCATCGACAAGCAGGACGCCGCACAGCCTTATCCAGGCGATGCGCCGGTGTCGGCCGCGCCGCTCGACGGCAGCCATACCCAGTCGGTCAGTCGCTCAAGCCTCGAACCGGTTACGACGCAGCAATTGCCGCCGGTCAGCCAGTCGCAGCCGGCCGCCACCGCCAGTCCGGCTCGCACCGCTTCTGTGCCCGCAGCCTCACAGGTTGACCGTACTGCGACCGGGACAGCGGCAAAGCCGTTCAAGAACGCGCAGCCTGACGCTCCGCGCATGGCGACGGCAGGCGGTGCACCGCGTGCAACCGAGATCATCGTTAGGGATGGCGAGACCATTTCCGGCCTGTCGCGGCGCTACGGCGTGCCCGCCGATGCCCTCATGAAGGTCAATGGGCTAAGCGCGACCAACGGGCTGAAGACCGGCCAGACGCTCGTCATCCCGGCCTATGCCTATTCGGGCAAGAAACCGGCGCCAAAGCTTGCGGACGCCAAGCCTGCGAACGATACCAAGCACGATTTGCCGGCCAAGGTGCCGGAGATGGTGGCCGTGCTGCCGCAGCAGCCGAAGCTCAAGGAGGGCAAGTCCGCCGCGCAGATGGATGCCTCGGCCGCAGCAAGCCAGCCGAAGGGCGCCGCACCCAAGGCGGCCGGTGCCGGTGGCACCTACACGGTCCAGCAGGGCGATACGCTATCGGCCATCGCCAGGAAGACCGGCGTCGGCGTGGTTGCGTTGAAGCAGGCGAACGGCATGCAGGACGGTCTGCTCAAGATCGGCCAAACCCTGAAGGTGCCGGCTGGCGGAACCGCGACGGTTGCCAGCGCCAAGCCGGCAAAGGTTGATCCGGTAACGACTGCCACCACCCCGCCTGCGGCAACGACCACGCCGTCGGAGACGCTCGCCGCCTACACACCGCCCCAAAAGGCCGCGAAGGTTATCCAGCAGGCAGAGGATGACGACGCGGTGGCGCCAAACGCCACCGGTATCGGCAAGATGCGCTGGCCGGTACGCGGCCGCGTGATCTCCAGCTTTGGCGGCGGCAAGGACGGTGTCGACATCGCCGTTCCGGAAGGAACCCCGGTCAAGGCGGCCGAGAACGGCGTCGTCATCTATGCCGGCGATGGCCTCAAGGAATTCGGCAACACGGTGCTGGTGCGCCACGAGAACGGGTTGGTCACTGTCTATGGCCACGCCCGTTCGATCGAGGTCCAGCGCGGCCAGAAGGTCAAGCGTGGCCAGGAAATCGCGCAGTCCGGCATGAGCGGCACCACCGACTCGCCGAAACTGCATTTCGAAGTGCGCAAGAATTCGGCGCCGGTCGATCCTTCGACCTATCTTGAATAAAAGAAAGTCGGTCTCGAATAGAACAAGAAAAGCGATTGCGCGCCGCCTGACCTCCAGTCCGGCCCGCCGGCTCAGCCCGCTCCGCAAGGGGCGGGCTTTTTCAGTCGCTTTTCTGGACCATGATCTTGTCCGAAAACCGGGCTCCGCTTTTCGGGATCATGGTCTAATCCTTGAGGGACTTGCCAAGCCGGCCTGCCAAATCCTGGGTGAACTGCCAGGCGACGCGGCCCGACCGGCTGCCGCGGGTCGTTGCCCATTCCAGCGCCTCGGCGCGCAGCGTCTCGGGATCGATGGCAAGACCGTGATGGCTGACATAGCCGTCGATCATGTCGAGATACTCGTCCTGCGAGCATTTGTGGAAGCCGAGCCAGAGGCCGAAACGGTCCGACAGCGAAACCTTTTCCTCGACTGCCTCCGACGGGTTGATGGCGGTCGAGCGCTCATTGTCGATCATGTCGCGCGGCAAAAGATGCCGCCGATTCGAAGTGGCGTAGAAGATGACATTGGCCGGGCGGCCCTCGACGCCGCCTTCGAGCGCGGCCTTCAGCGACTTGTAGGACGTGTCGTCGTGGTCGAAGGAGAGGTCGTCGCAAAACAGGATGAAGCGGTAAGGTGCTGCCTTCAGCAAATTCATCAGCTTCGGCAGCGTGTCGATGTCCTCGCGGTGGATCTCGATGAGCTTGAGCGGCAGGTCCAGCTTTGCCGACGCGTTGATTGCGGCATGCACGGCCTTGACCAGCGAGGACTTTCCCATGCCGCGCGCGCCCCACAACAGCACGTTGTTGGCGGCGTAACCGGAGGCGAAACGCTTGGTGTTGTCGACCAGTATGTCGCGGACGCGGTTGACGCCGCGGATCAGGCCGATGTCGACGCGGTTGACCTTGAGCACCGGCTCCAGATAGCCGGGATCAGCCTGCCAGACGAAGCAATCGGCCTCGCCGAGATCGGTTTCCGGCACCGGCGGCGGAGCGAGGCGGGCGACCGCCTCAATCAGGCGGTCGAGCTTCTTATTCAGGGCTTCAATGGTGCTGTCGCTCATTTCTTGTCTTTTGTTTTTGCATTCAGGAAAATGTGACAACGGGACCTATTTGATTCCGGCGGTTTCGGAACCGGCTCCAACTTTTTGTTAGAGCATGATCTTTTCCGAAAGCTCCATTTTTCGGGACCATGCTCTAACACGGCTCAACCAGCCGGAAAAGCAGCCGAAATGCCCGACCGCAGTTGCATTGGCAACTTTACCGACTATATTCCGGCGAAATTTCACGGGGCCGCCAAAATTTCCCTAGGACGGTTGGCGGCTGTTTTTCAAAATTCAGGAGTACCTCGATGTTCGTGACACCGGCATATGCCCAAGGCGTCGGCGCCTCCCCGGATATGTTCATCAGTATTTTGCCGTTTGTCCTGATTTTCGTGATCATGTATTTTCTGATCATCCGGCCGCAGCGCACACAGTTGAAGAAGCGCGGCGAGATGCTGGCGGCGGTTCGCCGGGGCGACACGGTCATCACTGGCGGCGGTTTCGTCGGCAAAGTGACCAAGGTGATCGACGACAATGAGCTCGAGATCGATCTCGGCGGCGGCACCAAGGTAACGGCGCTGCGCTCGACGATTGCCGATGTGCGCGTCAAGGGCGAGCCGGTGGCGAACCAGAACGCCAAGAAATAACCGAAATTTCTGGGGAGCGACCCGCGGATACGCCCTGACGGACGACGCCATTTGCTTGTATTTCTCGCGCTCAGGACGACTCTGGTCTGGCTGGCCACTCGTCACAGGGCGCCAACGATATCGTGATGCCATTGCGCGCTGGTGCCTTGCCGGCAAGATTGACAATAGTTGAAGAAAGCCCGATGGCAGCACCAAAGTGACTGACCCGTGCTCGACAATCGCCGATATGCGGACCAAAAGGCGAGCCGGTGGCGAGCCAGAACGCCCAGAAATAACCCAATTCCAGGCGGAACGATCCGCCAGTACGCCCTGACGGACGACGCCTTATGCTTTATTTCTCGCGCTTCAAGATGATCCTGATCTGGCTGGCCGTGGCCGCCACAGTGATCCTCGCTGCGCCCAATCTTTTTTCGGCAAGCACGCTCGCCAAGCTTCCCGACTGGGTGCCGAAGCGCCAGATGACGCTCGGCCTCGATCTGCAGGGCGGCTCGCATATCCTGCTCAGGATGGATCCGAACGATCTGACCAAGGATCGGCTGGAGACGACGCGCGACCAAATCAGGACACTGCTGCGCGACGCCAAGATCGGTTATACCGGCCTTGCCGGATCGGGCCGGACCGTGCAGGTCCGCATCTCCGATCCCGGCCAGGTCGATGCCGCCAAGACGGCGCTGAAGACACTGACCGACCCGGTGGCCGCCGGCCTGTTCAGCGGCGGCTCCGTCCAGGAGATGTCGCTGGATGATTCCGAGCCCGGCCTGCTCAAGTTCACTGTCACCGATGCCGGCATCAAATACCGCACGTCGACGGCGCTGGCGCAGTCGCTCGAAGTCGTCGAGCGCCGCGTCAACGAACTCGGCACCACCGAGCCGATCGTGCAACGCCAAGGCGACGACCGCATCCTGGTCCAGGTGCCGGGCCTGCAGGATCCGCAACGGCTGAAGGACATTCTTGGCCAGACCGCCAAGCTGACCTTCCAGATGGTCGACCCGTCGATGCCGGTGCAGGACGCGCTCAACGGTCGACCGCCGGCGGGATCCTCGGTGTTGTATTCGCAGGATGATCCGCCGGTTCCGTACCTGATCGAGAACCGCGTCATCGTTTCGGGCGAAAATCTCGTCGATGCGCAAGCGACGTACAATTCCCAGACCAATGAGCCGGTGGTTTCGTTCACCTTCGATTCCAAAGGAGCGGCGCGTTTCGGCCAGGCCACCTCGCAGAATGTCGGCAAGCTGTTTGCCATTATCCTCGACAATCAGGTGATTTCGGCGCCGCAGATCCGCGAGCCGATCCTTGGCGGCAGCGGCCAGATCTCAGGCAATTTCACCGCCGAGAGCTCTAATGACCTCGCCGTGCTGTTGCGTGCTGGCGCGCTGCCGGCGACGCTGACGGTGATCGAAGAGCGCACAGTAGGCCCTGGGCTTGGCGAGGATTCCATTCACGCCGGCAAGGTCGCCGGCGTGATCGGCTCCATCCTCGTCGTCGTGTTCATGTTCGTGGCCTATGGCTTTCTCGGTTTCATTGCCAACATCGCGCTGGCGGTGCATGTGGCGATGATTATCGCGCTGTTGTCGTTGCTCGGCGCGACGCTGACATTGCCCGGCATCGCCGGTATCGTGTTGACCATCGGCATGGCGGTCGATTCCAACGTCCTTATCTACGAGCGTATCCGCGAGGAGCGGCGAAACGGTCGCTCGGTGATCCAGGCGATCGACACGGGCTTTTCGAAAGCGCTGGCGACCATCGTCGATTCGAACGTCACCTCGCTGATCGCGACCGTGGTGCTGTTCTGGCTCGGGACCGGGCCGGTGAAGGGCTTTGCCGTAACCTTCGCCATCGGCATTCTGACCACCGTCTTCACCGCCTTCACCTTCACCCGGCTGCTGGTGTCGATCTGGCTTCGCCGCGCCCGCCCGAAGGAGTTGCCGCGCGCGCCGGTGACCTTCGTCCCGCCGGGCACGAGAATTCCGTTCATGGGCATCCGCCGCTGGACATTCGCGCTGTCCAGCGTGCTGTCGATCCTGGCGGTCGTGCTGTTCATGACCGTCGACATCAATTACGGCATTGACTTCAAGGGCGGTTCGCTGATCGAGGTCCAGGCCAAGGAGGGCACTGCCGATATTGCCGATATCCGCGGCAGGCTTTCGGAACTCAACATCGGCGAAGTGCAGGTCCAGCAGTTCGGCGACCCGAACGACGTCTTGATTCGCGTCGGCACGCAGGAGGGCGGCGAGAACGCCGAACAGACCGTCATCGACAAAGTGCGCGGCGAGTTGCAGGACCATTACGATTTCCGCCGGGTCGAGGTGGTGGGACCGACGGTTTCCGGCGAACTCGCCAAGCAAGGCACCATCGCCATGCTGATAGCGCTGCTCGGAATCCTGATCTATGTCTGGTTCCGCTTCGAATGGCAGTTTGCGGTCGGCGCCATCATCGCAACCGTCCACGATGTGGTCATGACGATCGGCTTCTTCGTCATCACCGGTCTCGAATTCAACCAGTCGTCGCTTGCGGCGATACTCACCATCATCGGCTATTCGCTCAATGACACGATCGTCGTCTATGACCGTGTTCGCGAAGACCTACGAAAATACAAGAGAATGCCGCTGCCGCAATTGTTGAACAACGCCATCAACGAGACGCTGTCCAGAACGACGCTGACCTCGGTGACGACGATGCTAGCGCTGCTGGCGCTGGTGCTGTTCGGCGGCGAGGTAATCCGCTCGTTCACGCTGGCGATGCTGTTCGGCGTCGTCTTCGGAACCTATTCGTCGATCTTTATCGCCGCGCCACTGCTCATCCTGTTCAAGCTCCGGCCGGAGGCGGCGACGGCCGATGAGGAGAAGCCGGTGAGCGGTGGCAAAGCCATGGCAACCTGACGGGCAGCCGAGGATGACCAAAGGCATTGTCATCCGCGAAGCGCATTTCCCTGGCCGTGCCCCGATCGAGGCCTACGGCAATGGTGGGTTTCGTTTCGCCGACATGTCGCACCGCGGCTCGCTCCTGTGCCTGCCGTCGGGCATCTATGGCTGGGAACCGGCTGATCCCCTGAGCCTGACTGCGGCCGATTTCGCGAAGCTGCTCAACGAGGCTGACAAGGTCGAGATCCTGCTGGTCGGCGCCGGCAAGGATCTCAGGCCGTTGCCGGCGGCGCTGCGTGCTGCGCTGAAGGCGGTGGGCATTGCGGCCGATCCAATGTCGACCGGCGCGGCCGTGCGGACCTACAATGTTCTTCTGGCGGAAAACCGTGCGGTGGCCGCCGCGCTGATTGCCGTCGAGTGACGTGACCGAAAACACCAAAATCGTCATGGAGACGGTGCGAGCCGCCGATCATGACCGCTATGTTTGCGCGCTCTACGCGCCCGAGGACAAGCGTGACGCGCTTTTTTCGCTCTATGCTTTCAATGCCGAGATATCAGGCATTCGCGATCGTATCCGCGAGGCGCTGCCGGGCGAGGTGCGGCTGCAATGGTGGCGCGATGTCATCGCAGCCGAGGACGCCGGGGCAGGCATCGGCCATCCCGTTGCGGACGCGTTGAAGGCGACGATTTCCACCCACCGCCTGCCGAAACCTGCCTTCGAGAACATGCTCGAAGCCCGCGTTTTCGATCTTTATGACGACCCTATGCCGTCGCGCACAGATCTGGAAGGCTATTGCGGCGAGACCGCAGCGGCGCTCATCCAACTTGCAGCGATGGTACTCGATCCCGTCGCAGCGCCGCGCTTCGCCGAACTTGCAGGCAGGGCAGGTTGTGCACAAGCGATGACCGGCCTTTTGCTGCTGCTGCCATTGCACCGCAAGCGCGGGCAATGCTTTGTCCCGGTCGACATTCTGGCCGCGGCAGGGTCGTCGCCGGAGGAGTTCGTTACGGGCGATGGTGGGCCTGGAGCGCAACGCGCTGTCGCCGCGATGATTGCACTGGCGCAGGAGCATTTGTCCGCTTTCGAGCAGGGTGCATCGATCTTGCCGGTTTCGCTGCGACCGGCATTTTTGCCACTGGCCTTGTCGCGCGCCTATCTCGGCAAGATGGAAAACGGCGTGGCGCGGCTCTCGGCCTGGCGCCGGCATTGGCTGCTGTTCCGGCGTGCGACGCGAGGCTGGCCGGACGCCTGAAGACTGCCAAATGTGAAGGAACCCAGAGAGGAACGGAAAGCCGGGACTGCCGCCGTGCTCGTTGAGCTGGGCGAGTAACTTGTCCATCATGATGGATCGCTCGATCCGCCATCGCGCATCAGCGTCTCATAGTCGCTGCCGCCGTAGAAGATGTTGACGATGCGGACGAGATCGCCATCGACAACGTAGGCGATGATGGCGGAGTGCTCGAACGGTACTGTTCGCAATCCCGGAACGATGTCGTCACGCGACCGGCCGCCGCGAGGCGCATTGCCGATGCTCTGACAGCGATATTTAATCCGATCGACAAAACCATCTGCGATGTTTTCGCTTCCGCTGCTCTCAAGGATGTAGGCAGCAATCGCTTCGAGATCGGTAATAGCCTCTAAGAACGACGGCGAGACGCTGGATCATCATTGTCTCGCGCGAGTTGCGAAATCCGGCTCTTTACCCTGTCGATTGCCTCTTCGAGCGGGACGGCCGGCCTTGTATCCTCGATCGATGCCTTCACGCGCGCCCTGATCGACGCCATGCGCTCGGCATGCTCTTCCTCTTCGCGCTGGAAGGCGCGAAGCGCTGCGCGGATGACCTCGCTTGCCGATCCGAAGGAGCCGTCCTCGACTTTTTCGCGGATCATGCGCGCCATTGCGGGCGTGACGGTGACGGACAGTTTCTCGGCGGATTCCAAGGAATTGCTCCCTATGATGGAGAGTAGGATAGTATCCTACTCTCCTGTCGCCCGATCGACAAGAACAGACGGCGGACTATTCCGCCGCTTCCGCCGCCAATGAATCCAGCCCCAGCCATTCGCGGCAGTCCGCCAGCGCGCGTGACGTCACCGCACGCCGCTTGGCGACGGTCTTGTCCTTGCCGCGCAGGCGCTTTCCCTCGGCTTTCGGCGCTTCCACCGGGGGAAACAGGCCGAAATTGATGTTCATCGGCTGGAAGGAGCGCTTTCCCGGTTCGTCGTCGGAAACGATATGACCGCCGGTGATGTGGTTGAGCAGCGCGCCAAAAGCTGTGGTCAACGGCGGTAGCGCCGGCGCCTGGCCCAGCCGTTCCGCGGCGGCAAAGCGCCCGGCAAGCAGGCCGATGGCCGCACTTTCGACGTAGCCCTCGCAGCCGGTGATCTGGCCGGCGAAGCGCAGGCCGGGCCGCGACTTCAGCTGCAGCGAATGGTCAAGCAGGGTCGGCGAATTGATATAGGTGTTGCGGTGCAGACCGCCGAGGCGGGCGAATTCGGCATTTTCGAGGCCCGGGATGGTGCGGAACACGCGCACCTGCTCGGCGTGCTTCAGCTTGGTCTGAAAGCCGACCATGTTGTAGAGCGTGCCCAGCGCATTGTCCTGGCGAAGCTGCACGACGGCATAGGCCTTCACCGATGGATTGTGCACATTGGTCAGCCCCATCGGCTTCATCGGCCCATGGCGCAGCGTCTCGACGCCGCGCTCGGCCATGATCTCGATCGGCAGGCAGCCGTCGAAATAGGGCGTGCCTTCCCATTGCTTGAATTCGGTTTTCTGACCGTCGACAAGCGCCTGCACGAAGGCAAGGTACTGTTCCTTGTCCATCGGACAGTTGATGTAATCCTTGCCAGTGCCGCCGGGCCCGACCTTGTCGTAGCGTGACTGGAACCAGCAGATGTCCATGTCGATCGTGTCGAAATGCACGATCGGCGCGATGGCGTCGAAGAAGGCGAGCGCATCGGCGCCGGTCATTTCCGCGATCGATTGGGCGAGCCCAGGTGCGGTCAGCGGGCCGGTGGCGATGATCGTCTGGTCCCACTCCGCCGGCGGCAGGCCGGGCACCTCCTCGCGCTGGATGGTGATGAGCGGGTGCGCTTCGAGCTTTTTGGTCACCGCTTCGGAAAATCCGTCGCGGTCGACGGCCAGCGCGCCACCGGCCGGCACCTGGTGCGCATCGCCGGCGCTCATGATCAGCGAACCGGCCAGTCGCATCTCGGCGTGCAGCAGGCCGACGGCGTTGGTTTGCGCATCGTCGGAGCGGAAGGAATTGGAACAGACGAGCTCGGCCAGCCCATTCGTCTTGTGCGCATCGGTGCCGCGGACGGGACGCATTTCATGCAGCACGACTGGAACGCCGGCTTCGGCCGCCTGCCAAGCGGCTTCGGAGCCGGCGAGACCGCCGCCGATGACGTGAATGGGATTCTTGCTCATGAGCGCCGAAATAGTCGCTTGTAGCTGCGATTGCAATTGCCCGAGTTAGCGGCGCTGTTGCCGCCAAGTGCTGCAATCTCTACTATCGAAAAATGGACGGGAGTCTCGGGGTCTATATCAAAGCGACATTTCTGACAGTCGTGATCGCCGTGGGCGGATCAGCGACCGCCGGCGAACTGGCCACGACGGCTTCCAAGCGGATCCCCATATGCCACGGCTACAGTTGCAACTATCGCACGATGCTGGCGCTTGGCCCCGGTGACGGCGCGCGTTTCCGCTCTATCCTGCGTGCGGGTGCGGGTTCGCCCCAAGCCGAGCGCTCCGCTATTTCGAAGGCTGTCCGCTATTTCGAGCAGCGCATTTTCTGGGCCACCGGCATTCGCGATCTGCCGCAGTCGGAATTCGGTGCATCGCGCATCAGGGGCCAGATGGACTGTGTCGACGAATCGACCAATACGCATGCGCTGCTGGTCTACCTTGCCGAGCGAAAACTGCTCAGGTTTCACAAGGTCGAGGACAAGGCTTCGCGAGGCCTGTTTGTCGACGGGCGCTATCCCCATTGGACAGCGGTGATCAGCGACCGCGGGGGCACCGAATGGGTGGTGGATTCCTGGTATGCGCCAATGGGCGGCGCACCGGACATTTTTCCGCTGAGCCAGTGGAAGACACGGGGCGTGCTGGAAAGCGGTGCGCTGGACTGACGACAGGGACGTCCCGCCAAAACGGCTCTCAGAGTGCCTCGACCCTGAAAACAACAACACCCGCCGGGGGAGGAGGTCCGGCGGGTGTCGTTTTGCTGGCCGATCCTCGGGAGGAGGTGAAGATCGACCGTATTCGTCATCGCCGGGGAGGAGGTCGGCTTTGACGAAATTCCTTTCGCCTGATGAAGGGGGCGAAACCCCAGGACGAAACTCGTTTCGTCCTTTTAAACAGCGCCCGCCGCGGGAGGAGGTGCGGCGGGCGCCGTTTTTGTGGTCAACCCTCGGGAGGAGGTGAAGGCTGACCGTATTCGTCAGGGTCGGGGAGGAGGTCGACCCTGGCGAAATTCCTTGACTAGATCGCCTTGCGGGCGATGCTCTTGATCTCTTCGCGGACGATGCCGAGATCATGCAGCTGGCGGTTCGAAAGGCGACCCAGCTCGGTAACCGTCGAGCGATAAACGCGCCAGTTACGATAGTTGCGGATCAGGTTCATTGTCGTTCTCTTTTCAAGTCAAACTGGTTCGGACCATTTGCGGTCCGAAGAGGATTAGACCGCCTTGCGGGCGACGTAGTGGATGTCGCTGCGGCTGATGCCGAGGTCGGTCAGTTCGCGGGTGCTCAGGCGGCTCAGCTCGGAAACGGTGTCCCGGTAGCGGCGCCAGTTGCGGTAGTTGCGGATCAGGTTCATGGTATTTCTCGTTTCGTCTTTCTTTCGGATCATTCCGTCTTTGTGTACGACCTGAAGGTAGGTGGGGTCATATCGATTTAAAAGCGCTATTGGTGCATAGCAGCAATGCAAATTGTGCAATGCACCATCACCGGCAACTCACGACTTCGACATAGATAAACCCGAATCGGAAAAGCCGTAGCGTCAACGGTTTGGCGGGATCGGCTGAAAAAAAGACCAATCTGGGGAGAAAAGCATGGCGAGCTATTCGTCACGCGTCAGGACCGATATCGCACGATGGCGGCAGGCTAGCCTGATCGATGCCTCGACGGCCGACGCGCTGACGCGCGACGTGGAGGCCAATGAGCGCAAATCGCTAAGCTTCGGTTCGATCCTGGCGATGATGGCGGCGCTGCTTTTTGGTGCGGCCGTCCTGATCTTCGTCGCCGCCAATTGGGAAGCCATCCCGCGGCTGGCGCGGGTGGCAGCGCTCTTCGCCATCATCCTCGCCGGCTATGTCGGCGGAGCGGTGCTGAAGACACGCGACCATGCTGCGCTCGGCGAGGCACTTTGGATCGTCGCCGCGGCGGCATTCGGCGGATCGATCGCGCTCATCGGCCAGATGTATCATTTGTCCGGCGACGAGACATCGGCCTTGATCACCTGGGGCGCCGGCACGGCCTTGGCGGCGGTTGCGCTGCGCTCGAACCCGCTGACCGTCGCTGCCGTCGGCATTGCCGATGCCTGGCTGTTCCTGAAGGGCTTCGACTATTTCAGTCGCACGGAATTCCCGCATCTCTTCGTCGTCATGGCGAGCGTGTTGTTCGCCATTTCGTTCTGGACCCGCAGCGAGGCGGCGCGGCACCTGATCATCCTGTCGATCATCTTCTATCTCGTGCTGTTGTTTACGGAATACGAAACGCTGCAGGTCGCTGTGCCGCTCGTCGTCGTGTCGGTGCTGCTTTTCGCGGCTGCGATCTTCGCTGCCGGGTCTGTCGACAAGATCGTGCAGCTGGGCAGCCGGCTGCCCTTGCACGCGCTGATCGGATTTCTCACCGGCCTGGCGATGATCCAGTTCGAATTAGCCGATTTAAGCAGCGGCTTTGCCATTGCCTCGGCCGTTGCGCTTGCCGGCATTGTCGCGGCAATTGTGCTGGGCGGACGCGACAGCAGGGGCTTGCGCTGGGTTGGCTATGCCGGCTTCGCCTTTGAACTCGCCATCATCTATGTGGTGATGTTGCAGTCGATGCTCGACACGGCAGGCTTCTTCCTGGCGGCAGCTGTGCTCCTCGGCATCCTTGCCTTTGTCATCCTCCGCGTGGAAAAGCGCATGAGGGCCCGGAGCGTGGAAGGAGCGGCGGCATGATGACCGGTAAGAGGCTGATCGTTTCGGCGGTGGTGCTGGCGCTCGTCCAGATCGGCTTCCTGAGCTGGATCATCGCCGGACGGGCGGCGATCTTGCGCGACGGCAGGCAAGTGCTGCTGAGGGTCGAACCGATCGATCCGCGCGATCTGCTGCGCGGCGACTATATTCGCCTTGGCTATGAGATTTCGCGCATACCGGTGAAGCTGATCGCCAACGTTCCGGGCGGTAAGCTGACGAGCGACGATACGCCGATCGTCGTCAGGCTGAAGCAGGGCGCCGACGGCTATTGGGAGGCGACCACGGCCTGGTTCGGGCAAGCGCCGGCGCCGGCAGCATCCGACGAAGCCGATATTATCGGGCATGTGGCCGTGGGGTGGGATCTCAGCGCAGCCACCACCATCGCGCCGGATTACGGCATCGAACGCTTCTACCTGCCGGAAGGCGAGGGGATGGCGATCCAGAACGACATGCGAGTGCGGCCGTTCGGCGTCCGCGTCGCAATCGCAGCCGATGGCGCCGCGCAGATCAAGGCGCTGATGGACGGCGACAAGACGCTGTTCGAGGAACCACTTTATTAGAATTGGCCCGGATTAGAATTGGGAAAGCGTGGCCGCTCGGACAGCATCAAACATGACAACTATCCTGACGACACGAGAAGACATAAATCTCAGCTCCGTTTTCCGCGTCGCCTGGAAAAAAGACACGGTGCAAATCAGCGGCAAGGCCTTGCAGCGCATCGCAGAGTGTCGCGCGTCGTTCCTGCGTCTCATTGAAACCGACCCTGTTCCGGTCATCTATGGCGTAACCACCGCTATGGGAGAACTGGCGAGCAGGCGGCTCGAACTTGGCGGGCGGGTTCGCCATGCGCGCATCAAGGCGTTCGCAGCCGCAACATCATTCGGCGAGCCTTTGCCAGATCGCGTGGTACGGGCGATCGTGCTCGCCCGGCTGGCGAATTTCCTCGAGGGAAATGCCGCGACGACACCGCGCATGGCGCTCGCCGTCGCCGCGATGCTGGACAGCGGACCCATGCCCATGGTGCCATCCTCCGGTCAGGGCGGTGCCGGTGAAATCCTCGCCCTCTATCCGCTCTTTGCAGAAGTTTCGACGCGCTTCGACCTGGAAGTCAAGGAACGCGGGTCTTTGATCAACGGTTCGCCTTGCGCTGCCGCACTCGTGGCCGATGCGGCTTTGGCGGCTCGCCGCCGCATTCGCCTCGCCGAAAAAGTCTTCGCGCTTTCGATCGAGGCGTTTCGCGCGCCGCTCGAACATTACGACCCGGCGCTCGATGCGCTTTGGGGCGATGAACACGAAGCGGCGGCCCTGAGGGGATTGAGGGAGTTCCTTGCCGGCGCCGGCACCGGGCGCCGCAATTACCAGGCACCGGTCAGCTACCGCATCGTCCCTCGCATCCTCGGGCACGCGCATCGCGCGCTGGCATCGGCGGAGCGGGCGGCCACCGTGTCGCTCGCTTCGGTATCGGACAATCCGGTCTACATCCCGCCTGACGACGGGCATCCGCTCGGGCGCTGCATCAGCACGGGCGGCTATCACAATGCCATGGCCACACCCGCCCTGGACGATCTGGCGGCGATATGGGCCGACATCTGCCTCTTGTGCGACCGCCACGCCTCGAAGCTTTTGAACGGCAAGGTCTCGCTCCTGCCCGATCTGCTTTTGACAGGGCGGGACTGGAGCGACAGCGACGGCCACGGCAATGTCGGCTATGTGCCAATGGCGATCACGGGTTATCTGGAGCAGGCGAAACTTTCGGCGCAGCGCACCTTCATCCCGGGAACGGAATCGGCCGGCGCCGGACAGGACGATGTCGCCACGACCGTGTTCCTCGCCTGGACGAAGGAAGCACGCTCCGGCCGCTGTCTCGATGCCGCGATGGCGATGCTGGCGGTGATCGCCTCGCAGGCATTGCATGTCACCGAGCGCGTGGCTCCTCCGGCGCTTCAGTCGTTCGTCGCGGATGTAAGAAGCATCGTGCCGCCGGTCGGCGACGATCGCGTGCTGGGACCTGAACTTGCGACTTTGACCGAATGGTTCACCCGCCAGGTCTTCGAGGAGTAGGCGGCCTGGAGTTTCGCAATGCTCAATGGTGGCTACGACCAGAACGGCCCGAGGATGAACACGGCCATTAGGGCGACAAAAAGCATAGCGATGATCACGGCGCCCCACATGAGGACCTTTCCGGTGCCGCGTTGCTCTTCCTCGCGGGGTAGGTCTTTCGCCATTGCACGATCCTTTCGTGAAGGTCCATGACTTAGCAACGTGGCTCGCCGAGGCTGGTTCCCGGCAGCCATCTTGAGCAGGTCAGCTTTCAGAAGGGCCAATTGATGCTCTGCCGAACAACGCGCCTGGAGAATGCGGCGTTTCCAGGCCTTCCGGCGAAAAACTTGGTGCGATGAAGGGACACGAACCCTACGCCTTTCGGCACTGGAACCTTAATCCACTTTTCTAGGGGAGCAGTGGTGCGGGTAGAGGGACTCGAACCCCCACGTTCTCACGCCAGAACCTAAATCTGGTGCGTCTACCAATTCCGCCATACCCGCTGGCTTTGTGTCACCGTAACACGTCTATGTCATAAGCCGTGTCATAAGTTCAAGACTTAGATTTTCGAGGTTTTCGACCCCACGTTGCCGTCTACGTTAGTCGCTGGGGCAAGTCCCAGCCCGAGCCCGGTGGACTTCACGCCGCGCCACGCGTTGGCATCGCGCTCGACCTGACGGATTATATTTAGGGTTCTTGCAAAGCTGTCGGCCAGATCAGCACCAGATGGGCCCGTCGCGGATCTTCCGCCCAAAGTAGGCGACGGCGGCGCGAACGAACTCATCGGCGGTCAGGTTTTTCTGCCTGGGAACGTATTCAAATTGATTCGGAATTTTTTGCTACCCGTAAGTCACGATCGTAAACAAATTCCGAGTCAGCAATTCAAAAACTCTCTGAGTTCGTTGTCGCTAAAGTAGCAGGCTTTGAAACTGCTGCTGAGGTAACTACCAAAGGAGAGTGTCATGGCAAATGTCGTTAAGCGTTTCGCCACAGCTTTGGCCGGTGGTGCACTTGTTTTATCTCTGTCTTTTCCTTCCAACGCAGGCGGCATTAGCGTCGGCGCCGGCGCATCGGTTGGCGGCCGGGGCGGCGTAAACGCCGGTCTCGGCGCCTCGGTCGGCGGCAGTGGCGGCATCAATGCGGGGGCCGGCGCCTCGATCGGCGGCAGCAGCGGGGTGAATGCCGGCGCCGGTGCATCGGTTGGCGGCAAAAAGCGCATTACCGCTGGTCTCCGCGCCTCGATCGGGGGCAGAAGCGGGGTGAATGCCGGCGCCGGTGCATCGATTGGCGGCAGCAGGGGCATTAGCGCCGGTGCTGGCGCCAATGTGGGCGGCACTCGTGGCGTCACGGCTGGCCTGGGTGCCAATCTCGGCGGCACCGGTGGCATCACTGCCGGCGCAGCGGCAAATATAGGCGGCACCGGCGGCATTACCCCGGGTTTGGGTGCCAATGTTGGTGGAACGAGCCGTGTCGGCATGGGCGTCGGTGTCGGCGGCGGAACCCTTCCTGGCACACCCGGCGCTCCTGGAACACCCGGCACTCACGGCGTGAGCCTGGTCGCGCAGATGTCCAGCAGCCAGCTGATACGGATGAAGAAGCGCTGCGTCGACGTGCTCGGGAGCGGCAGCACATACGATCGCGACCTACGTGAGCTTTGCTTGCTGATCGCACGCCGCTGAAGAGACTATTGCGCAAAACGAGAGTATCGCATCGGCCGTGGAGGCGTTGACAATACTCTCCTGGGCTCGCGGCCGGCCCGCCACTCGCAACGTGGCGGGCTTCTCTGCATCAGGATCGCTGCGCTGGGCCATCATTCTGTCAATGTCGCGGTCAAAATAGGGGCCGTTCGCGGGCGCATGATCCCGACAGTCGAAAAACCGATTTTCGGAAAGGATCACGCGCCAAAATCAAGGGCCTACAGCGTCCTTTACGCGTCCAAGAGGACGCGCGGCGCTGTAGACGCGAAGATGGTTGAAAATTAGCCGCGCCTGTGACAAAAGGCGTGTCGAATGTGACGGGATGCGACGATCCGCTTCTGCAGAATGTGATAAGAAGTAGGAAAAACAAAGACTTATTCACATTTTGGAGCGTATTTTTGAAGGATTTGAGCCGCGTTGGGCGGACAGATCGCCAAGTTCCCGCACCAAAAGCCATTCCCGGCAAGATCATACCGGCAGGCTGTAAACGGCAGGAGCCGTTTGGCTGCTCATTGGTGGAAACAAAGGTTCTATGATGCAGGTCACCGAAACGCTCAACTCCGGTCTCAAGCGCGAGATCAAGATCACCGTGCCGGCCGGTGACATGGAAGCCAAACTGATGGCGCGGCTGTCCGATGCCAGGAACAAGGTCCGCATCAACGGCTTCCGCCCCGGCAAGGTGCCGGTGCAGCATCTGCGCAAGGTCTACGGCAAGTCGTTCATGGCCGAAGTGGTCAACGAGATCCTCAACGATTCGACCCGTTCGATCATTACCGGGCGCGGCGAAAAGGCCGCCATGCAGCCCGAAGTGATCATGACCGAGGACGAGAAGGAGGCCGAGAAGATCCTGGCCGGCGGCGCCGACTTCGAGTTCCGGCTGAACTACGAGATCATTCCGCCGATCGAGATCAAGGATTTCTCCGACATCAAGGTGACGCGTCAGGTGTTCGACGTGCCGGATTCGGAAATCGACGAGCAGGTCCAGCGTGTCGCCGAATCGGCGCGTACCTACGAGCCGAAGACCGGCAAGGCCGCCGAAGGCGACCGCGTGACGATCGACTATGTCGGCAAGATCGACGGCGAAGCCTTCAACGGCGGCGCCGGCACCGACCAGCCGCTGGTGCTCGGCTCCAAGGAATTCATTCCCGGCTTCGAGGATCAGCTCGTCGGCAGCAAGGCCGGTGACGAGACGCAGGTCACTGTCACGTTCCCGGAAAACTACCAGGCGGCGCATCTTGCCGGCAAGGAAGCCACATTCGACGTCACCGTCAAGGAAGTGTCCAAGCCAGGTGCGTTGGAAATCAACGACGAGATGGCCAAGAATCTCGGCCTGGAGTCGCTGGAGCGCCTGCGTGAGGTGGTGCGCGTCCAGATCGAGAACCAGTTCGGTTCGATGACGCGCCAGAAGATCAAGCGCCAGCTGCTCGACCAGCTCGATGCCGCCTACTCGTTCGAGGCGCCATCGAAGCTCGTCGAGGCCGAATTCAACAACATCTGGAACCAGGTCAACCGCGATCTGGAAGCCGCCGGCCGCACCTTCGCCGACGAGGAGACGACGGAAGAAGAGGCGCGCGCCGAGTATATGCGGCTTGCCGAGCGTCGTGTGCGTCTCGGCCTGGTTCTCGCCGAGATCGGCGAGAAGGCCGGCATCACCGTGTCGGACGAGGAACTGCAGCGCGGCCTGCTCGAGCAGGTGCGCCGCTATCCGGCCAACCAGCAGCAGGAAGCCTTCGAATTCTACCGCAGCAATCCCGAAGCGCTGAACACGCTGCGTGCGCCTCTGTTCGAGGAGAAGGTGGTCGACCATCTACTCGGCCAGATCTCCGTCACCGACGTCAAGGTCAGCAAGGAAGAGTTGATGGCCGACGACGAGGACACCGAGACGGCCAAGGCAAAGCCGGCGAAGAAAGCCGCTGTGAAAAAGGCCGACGCCAAGAAGGCCGACGATGCGGAGGAGCCCAAGAAGAAGGCCGCGCCGAAGAAGAAAGTTGCCAAGGACGCCGAATAACACGGCATTCTGCTGGATGTGAAAGGCCGCCCACGGGGCGGCCTTTTCGTTGCTGCCGATGTCGCAACGCCGCCGCTGCCCTAGTCGCGAGGCAATTGATTGACGAGGATCCGCATCACCGTCACTCGCTTGGGCAGTTCAATGAGAAACTCTTCGTCACGCGGCAGGTGGTGGATCTTGTGCGGGTCGCCGCCGGTGAAGCTCGCCATGGCTTCGACGTCAGGCCAGTACGAGATCGTCACGAACTCTGTTTCTTCTTCGCGATCTTCGCGAAACAACTGCACGCCAAGTGCCTTCTCCTGAAGCGGCGGAATGCCTTCGCGGCGCAGATAGGGCTCGTAGACGTCTGCCAGATTGCGGCGTGTCCTTCCCCGCCAGATCCGGGCAATTGTGGCGTTGTCGGTCATGAAATGCTCCTCTGCGCGGGGATTAATGCAGGACCTCGCCGAGAAACCGTCGCACCAACGGCAGGGCGGCCTCGAAATGGGTTTCCAGCAGCCAATGCCCTGCGTCGTCCAGCAAATGCAGCTCGGCCTCCGGGAGATCGCGCAGATAGGCGCGCGCTGCCGGCTCGGGCATGTATTCGTCCTTTGGCCCCCAAAGGATCATTGCCGGCGGCCGCTGCTCGCGCAGGTATGCCTGGTAACGAGGGAACCAGTCGAGATTAGCCTTGAGCTTCTCCATCAGTCCGACTGAAAGCGCACGGCGCACAGGCGTATCCATCAGCGGCCAATGCAACTTCCACAGATCGGGCGGCACACGTCGAGCGATGTCGTCATCGACTTCGCCCACGAACTCGGCGCGAAAGCCGTCCTCGCTCACCGCCTTTTCGAGCGGCGCGCGGTGCGCTGGTGAAGGATCCCGCCAAAAGCGCCGGATCGTTTCGTATTTAGGGCCAAGAGCATCCGCGTAGATGTCGCCATTCTGGATGATGAGGGCCTTGATCCGCGATGGGTGCGCTATAGCGTGACGCAGGCCGATCTGCGAGCCGTAATCGTGCAGCCACAGCGCGTAGCTGCCGAGCCCCAGCGCATCGGTAAACCGCTCCAGGAAAGTTGCATAGGCGTCGAAATCAAAACCGAACCGTGCCGGATCGGGGGTTCCACTGTAGCCAAAGCCGGGGAAATCCGGCGCGACCGTCCGCCACCGATCGGCGAGCGCCGGCATCAGCCGGCGATACTGGAAGGATGAGCAGGGATAGCCATGCGGAAGCAGCAACACCGGCGCGGTTTCAGGACCTGCTTCTCTGTAAAAGACCGTCTCGCCATCGATCGTGCGGGTGCCGTGGCGCACCTCCAGGACGCTCCTGTCGTTCATGGACGCTTCTCTGATCTTTGATCTCGTGACGCTGAACCGTAGCTGGTCTAACGCCTTTACCCGGTATGCGTTCCGATCGCGCTCGATGCCGATCGAGCTGCCTCATCGCTTCGGGGGCAATCTATCTGCCGGCCGGATTCTGTGGTAAGTAGATGCCGCAATTCCATGCGGGAGACGCGGATATTCCGCTCTGTCGTGCAAGGGGCGCATGCTGACGAAGTGTCGGCAGGCGCAGATCGTCCAAGACAGGTTTGGCGATCGGGGAGGGAATGCCATGCGTGCAATCGCGTTTTTTGCCGTCGTGTCCGTTGCGACGTTCATCACAAACCAATCGCAGGCACAGGATGCCGCGGCGGGTGAGAAGGTCTTCGCCAAATGCAAGGCCTGCCACGTCGTCGACGAGGACAAAAACAAGATCGGTCCGTCGTTGAGCGGCGTTATCGGCCGGACGGCCGGCACACATCCGGGGTTCAAATACTCCAAGCCCATGACCGAGGCGGGTAAATCCGGCGTCAAATGGGACGAAGCCACGCTGACGGCCTATCTTCGCGACCCGAAGGCCATGATCAAGGGTACGAAGATGGCGTTTCCCGGCCTCAAGAAGGACGAGGATCTCGCCAACGTCATCGCCTATCTGAAGCAATTTTCCAAATGACCCGGTTCTTCCGCCAGGAAGTAACCCGGTTCTTCCGCCGGCCCCTGGCGCGGCCAGATTCTCTGTCCCCGTCGGTGGTCGCCTGAAATGTCGGCTAGGGAAAGCGGCCTCAAGGATACCGGTATCCAGATATCTGAAGCGACGGTCAGTGATTTCTTCGCGCTTCTGAAACCACGCGTCATGGCGCTTGCTGTTTTTACCGCCTTCGTCGGCCTGATGGTGGCGCCTGGGGCGATGAATCCGGCCATCGCCGTGATTGCAATCAGTGCAATTGCGGTTGGAGCGGGAGCGGCCGGGGCACTCAACATGTGGTACGATGCCGATATTGATGCGCTGATGTCGCGCACATCAAAGCGGCCGGTCCCGTCAGGCCGGGTCATGCCAGGCGAAGCTCTCGGCTTCGGCCTGGTGCTTTCCGTACTTTCGGTCATGACGCTCGGCGTGCTGGTGGGATGGCTTGCCGCCTCGCTGCTGGCCTTCACCATCTTCTTCTACGTCGTCATCTACACGATGTGGCTGAAACGCTCGACGCCGCAGAATATCGTCATAGGCGGCGCTGCGGGTGCCCTTCCTCCGGTGATCGGGTGGGCGGCGGCCACCGGCGCCGTCGGAGCTGAAAGTCTCATCCTGTTTCTGATCATCTTCCTCTGGACGCCGCCCCATTTCTGGGCGCTCGCCCTGTTCAAGATCGGCGACTATGCTGCCGCCGGCATTCCCATGATGCCGAACGTGGCCGGCCAGGCTTCGACCAGAAAACAAATCTTCGTCTATTCACTGATCCTGGCACCAATCGGCGTGCTGCCTTGGGCTTTTGGATTCGCGAGCGGATTGTACGGGCTCGTTTCGGCGGCATTGGGCGCGGGTTTCATCTGGCATGCCTGGAAGCTCCTGATCGACAAAAGGTGTGTTGAAGGGTGGGAGATGAAACGCGCAAAGGCGCTGTTTGCCTATTCGATTTTCTATCTTTTCGCGATCTTTGCCGTGCTGCTTGCCGATACCATTGCAATGCGTGTCGTCATGTCAGCCGGAAATTGACGGCATCACCTGCCTCGTGGCTGCATTGAATCCTGTTGCTCTCGGATTGCTTGCTGAGTTGAGAATCGGCGATTGCTGAACGAGGTCCGCCCCGAACCTGCTCAAACCTCACGTTGGCACCGCGCAGAACCCCAGCAACAGCAGAATAACTACGCCAAGGCCGAGCATGAGAACGGTCTTTCCATCCATGACCTTCACCCTTCAACCCACCTTGGAGAATATCGAAGAAACGCCGTTAGAGCTAGCCGGATCACCGGAGCCGTCCCCTCAGACAAAGGACGGCGACAAATCCCATGCAAGAGCGTATGTTGGCCATGGTGCAGGTCGCGGTTTTGCGTGGCCAGTTACGCTGAACGGCAGCACCGTGAAATCGCGACCTTACCGGACCTGGTCTGGAGGAATGGTCATGGCAAGTTTTCACGTGATTGCAGGCGCCAGCGAGACGCTGGAGCACACCAGAATTCGAAAGATCGGCGTTTCCGACCTTTTCGACGCGCTCAAGCGTGGCGTCGACGATTTTATGGTCAAACCGTCGCATATCGTTTTCCTCTGCCTGATCTATCCGCTTGTCGGCGTCGTGCTCGCTGTCTGGACGTCGGGCAACAATGCGCTGCCGCTGTTGTTTCCGCTGGTGTCAGGTTTTGCGCTGATCGGCCCATTCGCGGCGCTCGGCCTGTATGAGATCAGCCGGAGGCGGGAGGCCGGGCTCGATGCCTCGTGGGGTCACGCTTTCGAGGTCAGGAATTCTCCGGCGCTGCCGGCCATCGCGGCGGTCGGGATCATGCTGCTTGCGATCTTCATCGCCTGGCTTTTGACCGCGCAGATATTTTACCAGCAGGTGTTCGGCCCGGCGCCGCCGGAATCGCTCTCCAGCTTCATCAGTGAAATATTCGCCACCGGACGCGGCTGGACGCTGATCATCCTGGGCCACGCCATCGGCTTCGTCTTCGCCGCGGTCGTGTTGTGCACCACGGTTGTCGCGTTCCCGTTGTTGCTCGACCGTGACGTCGGCGCCTATGAAGCCATCCACACTTCGGTGCGCGTGGTCCTGGCGAACCCGATCGTGATGGCAGTGTGGGGCTTGATTGTCGCCGTCGCCCTGATCATAGGCTCGCTGCCGGTGTTCGCCGGGTTGGCGGTCGTGCTGCCGATCCTCGGTCACGCCACCTGGCACGTCTATCGCAAAGTTGTGGAATCGCCGGCTTCCACCAAACCGGCGAGCTGAAAAAATCCTGCCTTGCCGCGCCGGCGAACGCGCCCGGTACGGCAAGGCCTGAGCCTTTCGAGCGGTTCATCGTTTCACGGAAACGCCGAACCGCTCTAACTCTTTGTTATTGCGCAATTCCCTAGGGAAAGCGCTATGCGCTTTTCCCGGGAAAACCGTTTCACACTTTCCTGGAATTGCTCTAGTAAGCCGGGTAGCTAAAGCGGGCTTGCTGTGCGTCGCTGGTCAGGTTGCGGAAATCCTTGCCGCTGACATGCACGAGCGTCCTGTGGTCACCGCCCTCGAAATAGATGTCGGCGGCATTGCCGAGGCTTTCATCGAGGATCACCGGCACATCGTAGGCCGCGCCGATCGGCGGGATGGCGCCGGTGTCGCAATCCTCGAAGAGCGAAACCACCTCGTCTTCGGAGGCGAGTCCGATACGCTGGTCCATGACGTCCTGCAATGTGCCCAGCTCGATCCTGTGCGTGCTGGGCACCACGGCCAGCGCATAGCCACCGTCGTGGTGAACCACCACCGATTTGGCCATTATGCTGCCGGGCACATGCGCCGCTATGGCGGACTGCCTGCTTGTCGAAGTGCGGTGGTGCTCGACGGTGTCGTAGGAAATTCCTTTCTCGTCGATAAAGTCCTTCAGTCTGTTTGCGATCGTCATCTTGAGCCTCCCTCGCTGGAGTTCGCGACGCATATGGAAACGAGGGCAATCATTCTGCTTCTGTCGTTTCCCCTACCAAAAATGGTCCAGCTGTCGATTGTTTCAAGGCACACAGAAGCGGCCCGCAAATAGCGCTTCCTGCTCTTGACAGGAGACGCCGTCGACAAACCCTCTACCCGGATTGCACGTCAGGGCTCGGCCCCAAAAAACAGCGTCCGGGTGAGAAGCGTGTATTCTGATTCGAAGGCCATCATTGCCACGAACACCAGCACCAGTATCGGCGGCAATATAATCGCATATGTCAGCGCCAGCCGTTCCCAGGCCATATGCATGAAGACCGCGACGATCAGCCCGGCCTTGAGCATCATGAAGATCAGGATCAGCGACCATCTGAGATAGCCGTGGAGGCCGACATAGTCGACCAGATAGGAGCAGGCGCTGAGGATGAACAGCCATGCCCAGACCACCAGATAGAGCTTGATCGGGTGCTCCTGGTGAACCTCCGCCGGCGCGATGCCGGTCGCTGCCGGATCATGCGCTTGAGCCCCGTGCAGCGTATGTTGCCCCAGACCGTTTGCGGTTGCTTCAGCCATATCTGCCTCTCGCCTCAGCCATGTCTGCCTCTCACCAAAGATAGAAGAATGCGAAAATGAACACCCAGACCAGGTCGACGAAATGCCAGTAGAGCCCCATGATCTCAACGTGCTCGTAGTGGCCCCTGCGGCTGGTGAAGAAACCAGGCCGCCCGGTTTCGTAATCGCCGCGCCAGACCTTTCGCGCCACGATGATCAGGAAGATCACCCCGAACGTCACATGGGTGCCGTGAAAGCCGGTGATCATGAAGAAGGATGATCCGAACTGCGCCGCCCCCCACGGATTGCCCCAGGGCCGTACCCCCTCGGAGATCAGCTTGGTCCATTCGAAGGCCTGCATGCCGACGAAAGTCGCGCCGAGTGCTGCGGTCAAAAGCATGAGGATCGCCGTCTTGCGGCGGTCGTGGCGATAGCCGAAATTCACCGCCATGGCCATCGTTCCGCTGCTCGAGATCAGCACGAAGGTCATGATGGCGATAAGGATCAGTGGAATATTCGAGCCGCCAATGTGAAGGGCAAAGACCTCGCTCGGATTGGGCCACGGCACTCGGGTAGACATGCGGGCGGTCATGTAGGAGAGCAGGAAGCAGCCGAAGACGAAGGTGTCGCTGAGCAGGAAGATCCACATCATGGCCTTGCCCCAGGACACGTTCTTGAACGCGCGCTGATCCGAGGACCAGTCGGCGGCGACGCCTTGCAAGCCCGCCGGCCGCGGCTGTGTTTGGCCAGTATGTGTCAGTGTCGTGTCTGCCATCCGCCCGGCCCTCCTAGGTCAGCAACTGTCGGCAAATCTCGATAAAAGTCGCGGCCCAGCCGGCCAAAAGTGCAAAAATGGCGAGCCAGACGAAAAGCAGGAAATGCCAGTACATGGCGCACAATTCGACGCTGAGGCGAAGCCGCTCCGGCCGTGCTCCGCTCCAGGCGCCGGCAGTTGTTCTGCTCAGGCCCACCAGCCCTCCCAGTATATGCAGGCCATGCATCCCGGTTATCAGGTAGAAAAAACTGTTGGCCGGATTGGCGGTCAGCAAGTAGCCGTCGGCGGTCAGTTCCCGCCATGCCACAAGCTGTCCGACCAGGAAGGCAAGCGCGGTCAGCCCCGCCGTGACGAGGCCGAGCCTGACCGTGTCGATTTGGCCCCGGCGCGCAGCGACCGAGGCGCATTGCAGCGCGATGCTGCTCAGGACCAGCACTCCGGTGTTGAACCAGAGCACGCGCGGCAGCGGCAGCGGCTGCCAGTCCAACAGCGCCATGCGCATGAAGTAGGCGCTGGTGAAAAGCGCAAACAGGCAGCCGACGACAGCGAGGAAGACGCCGAGGCCGATCTTGGCGGTCGGCAGCGTCGATCCTTCCGGGCCGATAATATCCCCGATCACACCTTGCTCGAGCCATGGCTTGGCCATCAGCCGCTGGTGGGAAAGCCACCATCCGGCAAAGCCGGCGATCACGAGGAGGAAGACCAGAATGACGCTCATGCCGGCTCCCTGGAGGATCCGAAGGAGCCCGGCATGTTTTGCGGGATAAAATCCTCCTTGGCGCCCGGCACGCTGTAGTCATAGGCCCAGCGATAGACGATCGGCAGTTCCTTGCCGAAGTTGCCATGGGCGGGCGGTGTTTCCGGCGTTTGCCATTCGAGCGTCGTGGCGCGCCACGGATTGCCGCCGGCCTCGCGGCCGTGGCGAATGCTCCAGATCAGATTGAACAGGAACACGATTTGGGCAAAGCCGACGAGGAACGCCATGATGCTGATGAACGCGTTCAGATCGTGGGCCGACTCGGTCATCACCGTCGTGGCGGTCAGTTCGTGGTAGCGGCGCGGCACGCCCATCAGGCCGATGTAGTGCATGGGAAAGAAAATCAGATAGGCACCGAGGAAGGTGACCCAGAAATGGAACTGGCCCATTGCCTCGTTCAGCATCCGGCCAGTGACCTTCGGGTACCAGTGATAGATCGCTCCGAAGATCACCATGATCGGGGCGACGCCCATGACCATGTGAAAATGGGCAACGACGAACATCGTGTCCGACAGCGGGACGTCGACGACGACGTTGCCGAGAAAAAGTCCGGTCAGCCCGCCATTGACGAAGGTGACGATGAAGGCCAGGGCAAAAAGCATCGGTACGGTGAGGTGGATGTCGCCGCGCCACAGCGTCAGCACCCAATTGTAGACCTTGATCGCAGTCGGGACGGCAATGATCAAAGTCGTGGTGGCGAAGAAGAAGCCGAAATAGGGATGCATGCCGCTGACATACATGTGGTGCGCCCAGACCACGAAGCTCAACGCGCCGATGCCGACAATGGCCCAGACCATCATGCGGTAGCCGAAGATGTTCTTGCGCGCATGGGTGCTGATCAAGTCGGATACGATGCCGAAGGCCGGGAGCGCCACGATGTAGACCTCGGGGTGGCCGAAGAACCAGAACAGATGCTGGAACAGGATCGGGCTGCCGCCGCCGTGCTGCAACTGTTCGCCCATCTCGACGATGGCCGGCATGAAGAAGCTGGTGCCGAGCGCACGGTCGAACAGCATCATCACGCAGGCGACAAACAGCGCCGGGAAGGCGAGCAGCGCCATGACCGTGGCGGTGAAGATACCCCAGACAGTCAACGGCAGGCGCATCAGCGTCATGCCGCGTGTGCGGGCCTGCAGCACCGTCACGACGTAGTTCAAGCCGCCCATGGTGAAGCCGATGATGAACAGGATCAGCGAGACGAGCATCAGGATGATGCCCCAGTCCTGGCCGCCTGGTGTGCCGGTCATGATCGCCTGCGGCGGGTAGAGCGTCCAGCCGGCACCGGTCGGTCCGCCGGGCGCAAAGAAGCTCGACACCAAAACCAGCACGGCAAGCAGGTAAATCCAGTAGCTCAGCATGTTGACATAGGGAAAGACCATGTCCCGCGCGCCGACCATCAGTGGGATCAGGTAGTTGCCGAAGCCACCCAGGAAGAGTGCCGTGAGCAGATAGATCACCATGATCATGCCGTGCATTGTGATGAACTGGTAGTAGGCTTCGGGGCTGATGAAATCGAACGTGCCGGGGAAGCCGAGCTGCAGCCGCATCAACCAGGACAGCACTAGCGCCACCATGCCGATTGCCGTGGCCGTCGCCGAATACTGAATGGCGATGACCTTGGCGTCCTGCGAGAAGACGTATTTTGTCCACCAGCTGTGCGGATGGTAGAGTTCCATCTCCGCGACTTCGGCCGGCGGTACCGCATCCGCAGGTGTGACATCGACCATAAGAACACTCCGTGCCCTTTTCGGCCAGACTCGACAGTTTCGAGTCCTGCCGCAATTTCAAACCACGTCGCCGTCTTTCCCGGCGTCTACTCTGCCGAGCCCACCTGCTGGGGGGCCGACAATTGCGCGAAAGTCTGCTGTTCGCCGAGCCACGCCAGATAGTCTTCCGGCGTGTCGACCATCACCACGCCATTCATCAACGGGTGCCCCTGGCCACAAAGTTCGGCACACAGGACCTGAAAAGTTCCGGTCTTGGTCGGGGTGAACCAGAAATAGGTGACCGAGCCCGGGATCATGTCCATCTTGGCGCGGAATTCAGGGACATAGAAATCATGCAGCACGTCGATCGAGCGGAGCAGCATCTTGACCGGCTTGCCGACCGGCAGATGCAGATCGGCAGCTTCGACGACGACATCGTCCTGGCCGTCGGCATCACTGGCGTTCACGCCCAGGGGATTTTCAGGGCTGACGTTGCGGGTGTCGGATGTGCCGAGCTTGCCGTCCTTGCCGGGCAGGCGGAAACTCCATTGCCATTGCTGGCCGACGACTTCGACCACTGTTGCGTCGCTTGGGACGCTGACGAACTGGTTCCAGACGAACAGGCCGGGAACCAGCATGGCCGTGACCCCGATTGCGGTGACGATCGTCAGCCACCATTCGAGCCGCTTGTTCTCGGGTTCGTATGCCGCCTGATTGCCTTCCCGATGACGGAAGCGGAAGACGCAATAGGCCATGAATAGGACGACGGCGGCGAAGACGACGCCGGTGATCCAGAAGGTAATGATGATGGTGTTGTCGATATAGTCCCAGTTCGAGGCAATCGGCGTCCACCACCATGGGCTCAGGAAGTGGAACAACACTGAGCCCACGACCACCAAAACGAGTACAAGCGCGATGGCCATATCCCGTTTCCCTCCCGGCATTCCAAGGGCGCGAATCCGTCCCAGCAAATGCCAAATGCATCATAGCTCGATTTCCGGTCGAAATTCTAGTGCGGTCTTCCGGTCAGCCGAAAACGCAATGGCGATGATGCGGAAGAACCTAAGAAGAAGAAGGCTGCGGCGAAGAAAAAACCTGCCGGGCGCCGAACAACACGGCATTGCGCCGAATTATGAAAGACCGCCCTCAATGCGTCCTTTTTCGTTGTCGCCATAAAGCGACGTGCGTCCACTTGGACGCAGTGCATTCTGAACGAACTCTCACTATCTGCGCATATCGCGCGTCCGAGAATCGATCCCGATTCTCGGACCGATGCGATAAGCGACATTCTACGAAAGCTGGTCGGTCGGCCCGCGCTGGGCGAGGCGAGGCCGATTTCGACCTTGCCGGGTTCAGCGAGGCGGTCGGCCAGATCGCCGGCACCTGCAACATCGAGTTGCCGCGATCGAATCAGCAACGCTCGCCTTGATTGCTAAGAGATCCAGTGAGTTATTCCGGCGCAAACGTCTCGAACGCACCCGCGCAGCCAGCGGTGCGCCGGATCGGCATCCAGCCGCGGGTGCCACAAAAGTGAGACCGTGATTTCCGGCAAGGGAACCGGCAGAGGGAAACAGAACATTCCGTCGCGCAGGTTACCCGTATAGCGTTCTGGAACGCTGGCGATCAGGTCCGAGGCGCGCGCCAGAGCCAGAGCTTCCGAAAAGCCGCCGACGACCGTCACGATCTCCCGTTTCAACCCTAACGGCTCAAGGGCATCGTCGATCGGTCCCCTGTCAAGCCCGCGACGGGAGATGAGGATGTGCCGGCCGGCTGCGTAACGGGCAGGGGTGATCGTCAGCTCGCATAATGGATGCCCCATCCGCATGACACCGACGAAACGATCACGGAACAGCACTTGCGCACGCACCTCCGGCCCCGTGACCTTTCCGACGACGCCCGTTTCCAGGTCCACGCTGCCGTCGCGCATGGGAGTGCTCTCCTTGTCCGGCTTGAGCACAAAACGCAGCCGCACGCCCGGTGCCTGTTCGCCGATGCGCGCAATGAGATCCGGTCCGAAATTCTCGACAAAGCCATCCCTGTTTCGAAGCGTGAAGGTTCGCACGAGCCGTTTCAGGTCGAGCGTCTCAACAGGACTCAGAACGGATTCGGCGTCCTGCACAAGCTGACCGACGCGTTCGCGGAGCTCGATGGCTCGGGGTGTGGGCACGAGGCCGCGTCCAGCCCTGACCAGCAGCGGATCGCCGGTCGTCTCACGCAATCGCGCCAGCGCCCGGCTCATCGCCGACGGGCTAAGCCGCAGCCTTGTGGCGGCGCGTGCCACACTGCGTTCCGTCAGCAGCACATCAAGGGTGACAAGCAGATTGAGATCGGGATGCGACATGGCTGGACCGTAGCATGGTCGGCACGATCTGACATAGCGTCAAACGCAATGATTAAGTGCAAACGATGCATCTTCCGCCATATTAGGCAAAGGACTACGTCTCTGACAGCTCCGTTTCAGGAGTCGCCAGAAAACGGAGTTCATGTTGAAGCCGATCGATGCAGGACGGGCAGTCGCTGGAAATCCAGAACGGGCACCTTCGGTTCGATGGGCGCTCGCCAGCCTTTCGTTGTCGATGTTGCTGTCCTCGCTCGGCATCAGCATCGCCAATGTCGCCTTGCCGACGTTGACGCACGCGTTCAACGCCTCGTTCCAGGAGGTTCAGTGGATCGTGCTGACTTATCTCCTCGCCATCACCACCTCGATCGTCAGCTTCGGGCGGCTCGGTGACCTCATCGGTCGCCGGCTGCTGCTGCTGGCCGGCCTCTTCCTGTTCACGGTGGCTTCGGTCCTATGTGGAATCGCGCCGACGCTCTGGCTGCTGATAACTGCCCGCGCGGCGCAGGGCTTGGGGGCGGCCATCATGATGGCGCTGACCATGGCTTTTGTCGGTGAGACGGTTCCGAAGGCAAGGACCGGCAGCGCCATGGGGCTGCTTGGAACGATGTCGGCGATCGGCACCGCTCTCGGTCCATCGCTCGGCGGGCTTCTGATTGCCGGAGCCGGTTGGCGGGCGATCTTCCTCGTCAACGTGCCGCTGGGTTTGCTGGCCCTTGTTCTCGCCTATCGCTATTTGCCGGCTGATCACCGGGGGCTGAAGACGGATCGGGCCGGCTTCGACGTTGTCGGCACGCTGCTGCTTGCCTTGGCACTTGGCGCCTATGCACTCGCGATGACGATCGGGCGTGGCAGTTTTGGTCCGCTCAACATGGCTCTGTTGGTGGCAGCCGTTTTCGGAGCCGGCCTGTTTGTGCTTGTGGAGGCGAGAGTGGCGTCGCCTTTGATCCGATTGGCCGCGTTCCGCAATGGGATGCTGAGTGCGAGCCTCGCCATGAGCGGGCTCGTTGCGACGGTGATGATGGCGACGCTGGTGGTCGGGCCGTTCTATCTGTCTCGTGCGCTCGGGCTCGACGCGGCTCTCGTTGGCATCGTCATGTCGGTCGGTCCGCTTGTCGCCGCGCTGACCGGTGTGCCGGCTGGTCGCATAGCCGACCGTTTTGGCGCTGGACGCGTGGCCATCATTGGGCTGATCGCGATGGCGGCCGGTTGCTTCATTCTATCCGAGATGCCGGCAACGCTCCCTGGCTACATCGCCCCGATCGCCGTCATCACATCAGGCTATGCGCTGTTCCAAACCGCCAACAACACCGCCGTCATGTCGGAGATCCGCCCGGACCAGCGGGGCGTCATTTCCGGCTTGCTCAATTTGTCGCGCAATCTCGGGCTCATCACTGGCGCATCCGTTATGGGTGCAGTGTTCGCATTCGCCTCAGAGGCGATCGACATCACAACGGCGCGCCCCGAGGCCGTTGCCGACGGTATGCGGATCACGTTTGCGGTCGCGGCTATACTGATCGTCGCCGCGCTCGCCATCGCGGTTGGAAGCCGCGCTCTGGCGGCACGCCGTCCGCTGATTGCAAGTGTGCCATGACAGGAGACCGGACGCTTTCGACAAAAAGCCGAGGCATGTTCAAATCGGGGCTTCAGATCAGCAGCAGGCCCTTCATGCTGGCATGACCCTTCTTGCCGATGATGATGTGATCGTGGACAGCGATGCCGAGCGGTTTAGCCGTCTCGATGACCAGCTTGGTCATCTCGATGTCGGCGCGCGACGGCGTGGGATCCCCTGACGGATGATTATGCGCCAGAATGATCGCCGTGGCGGAGAGTTCTAGCGCGCGCTTGACCACTTCGCGCGGATAGACCGGCGTGTGATCGACGGTGCCGACCTGCTGCACCTCGTCGGCGATCAGCGCGTTCTTCTTGTCGAGAAACAGGATCCGGAACTGCTCGCGCTCCTCGAAGGCCATGACCGACCGGCAGTATCCGAGAACCTGCGTCCAGGACGACAAGACCTCGCGGCCTTTGATCTCGCTGCGTGCCGCGCGTTGGGCGGCCGCGGCAACGATCTTCAGATCGAGTGCCACTGCCGGACCGATACCCCTGACCTCCTCAAGCCGCGCGACCGGCGCGCCAAGCACCTCGGCCAGCGTGCCGAAGCGCGCCAGCAGCGCCTTGGCGACGGGCTTGGTGTCGGCGCGTGGGATCAGGCGAAAGAGCAAGAGTTCCAGCAGTTCATAGTCCGGGAGGGCGTCGGAACCCGCAGCCGCGAACCGTTGGCGCAAGCGGTCGCGATGACCGAGATAATGCGGCTTTTCGACTGACGTGTCGACCGACGTGGCTTTCGCGAGCAATTTTATCGGTCTCTCGGGAAAGAAGATCCGTTCGTCTTCGTCGCTGGTTTTCCCCATAAGCCGCCCGCATTTTCTTGACCGGAAAGATCCGGCCCTCGCACAAACACTAGGCCGGCAGGCCGGGGCGGTCGAAGTTTTTTGGCGACAGCGTGAAAATTTCGCAGCCGGTCTCGGTGACGCCGATCGTGTGCTCGTACTGCGCCGACAGCGAGCGGTCGCGCGTCACCGCCGTCCAGCCGTCCGACAGCACTTTCACGTGCGGCCGGCCGAGATTGATCATCGGCTCGACGGTGAAGATCATGCCCGGCCGCATCTCGACGCCCTCGCTGGCGTTGCCATAGTGCAGGATGTTCGGCGCATCGTGAAAGAGCTGGCCGACGCCGTGGCCGCAGAAATCGCGCACCACCGAGCAGCGCTCGCCTTCGGCATAGGTTTGGATGGCGGCGCCGATGGCGCCGGTGCGGGCACCGGGCTTGATCGCGGCGATGCCGCGCATCAGGCATTCATGCGTGACCTCGAGCAGGCGCTCGGCGGCGCGCTTGATCGTGCCAACCGGATACATGCGCGACGAATCGCCATGCCAGCCGTCGAGGATGTAGGTGACGTCGATGTTGACGACGTCGCCATCCTTCAACGGCTTGCTGTCGGGGATGCCATGGCAGACGACGTGGTTGATCGAGGTGCAGGACGACTTCGTGTAGCCACGATAGTTGAGCGTCGCCGGCAATGCGCCGTGATCCATGCCGAACTCGAACACGAAGCGGTCGATGGTTTCGGTGGTGACGCCCGGCGCGACGATCGACACCAGCTCGTCGAGGCAGCGCGCGGTGAGGTCGCAGGCCTTGCGCATGCCGGCAAAGCCTTCTTCGCCATAAAGGCGGATCTGGCCGGTGTTTCTGAGTGGTGCCGTGGCGGCGTCGAGATAGGTGACCATTGTGTCCGTCTTGCCGGAAGAAAGGGCTTCTGATGAGCCCGCGCGAAAAGTCTCTCAGATTTGGCACCGGACGGCGCCAGGTTCAAGGACGAACTGCCGGCGATGAGCTCTAGCCGGCGATATTCATCTCTTGCGGCTTCATCTTGTGCCTGTCCGGCCTGTGTTCGTCCGCACTGACGACATATTTCTGAGCAACAAGTGGGGAACGCGTTCTGGAGAGACACGAATGGACAGATTGCAATTCGAGGTGCCGGTGCGCATCACGACCGCGCCTGGCCTGCCGGTAGAGGAGATCTACAGCGTCGAACAGGCGCTGGATTTCCTGCAAGGCTGGCCGGTTCGCCGGCAGGGCCCGGTCTATCAGGCCGCGTTCAATGCCTGCTTTGGCGCCACAGTCGACCTGTTCGAGACCGAGGATGCTTGCCGGGCGTTCATGGCGTTCTGCCGGGTAAGCCGCCTCCTGGCCAGGGACATGCTGGTTCCGCGCAAGCGCGGAGGCGAGCGGCTGCGGGCTTAGCGGCCGAGCAGGCAGTGCCAGCGAACTGCTTAATGCATCCCACACTTCCATGCGTTCGACGAGCGGCAAATCTGCCCCAGAGCGGCATGCCCTTCGGTGATGTTGTGCCAGCCAGTTACGAATCGGCTATGGCTTCGGCATGCTGGAAACGTCTCTCTACATCCCGGTGAAGCGGTTTCTTGAGGGCCTGGAATTCACCGTCAAGGGCGAAGTTGGCGGCTGCGATGTCGTGGGACTGCGTGACGGCGAGCCGCCCTTGGTCGTTATCTGCGAATTGAAATTGCAGTTCAACCTCGAACTCATACTTCAAGGTGTCGATCGTGCTGCGTCATGCGATGAGGTCTGGCTCGCGGCGCGGATGTCGGCCCGCGGCAAAGGCCGTGAGCATGATCGCCGGTTCCGCGCACTTTGCCGGCGGCTCGGTTTCGGCCTTCTGGGGGTTGGCTCCGCCGGCAACGTCGAATTGCTGCTTAGCCCGACCGCCTTGCCGCCCCGGCGCGACCCGAGACGAAGATCGCGCCTGGTGGACGAGCATCGTCGCCGACGCGGCGACCCTGTCGTCGGCGGCGGCTCGCGTACGCCGATAATGACCGCTTACCGGCAGGATGCGCTGGCCTGCGCCGCTGCGATGGTGGACGGCCCGAAGCGCCCGCGCGACTTGAAAACCATTTCACCACGCGCCGCCAAGATTCTGCTTCACAATGTCTATGGCTGGTTCGCCAGGGCCGAGCGCGGGGTCTATGCGCTTACGGACGTTGGCCGTGCTGCGTTGCAGCGCTGGCCCCAACCGGTTCCATGACGAGGCGGCGCCGAGTCGTTTGAGCGACTTGCCGCGGCAGGGGAGACAACAAACCTCTCCCGGACCTGGCAACGATCAGAGTCGGCGGGCTGTATCGGTTTGTCGCTGGCCGTGGAAGGCATTATTGCACAAGGCGAAACGTGACAGCCTCTTCCGAGTTGCGCATCTGCCTTGTGCACACCCGTTGATGCCGCGACGACAAGGTGGGTTGCGTCGAACTCAAACGCGGCAAAGGGCATCGTCGCCAGCGAGATATCGCAAACTGCGATCGTCCGGGGCAAGATTGTTCAAACAAATGTCTCCGCCCGCCAGAGCGCAAAAAATCGAGCAGATGCGGCAGCAGGAGACAGTGATTGCAGCAGCTAGAAACAACAAATTGATATTTGCGTTACCAAGCGCGTCGAGCGGGTCGGTACGCCCCAGAAACAAAAAAGGAATATTTTGGTAGTTCATCAAGACTGTCTACGGATTGTTTTCACGAATTCGACATTGGCAGGAGCGCGCACTTTGTGCGGCGAAATCCGGCCTGCGGCACTCGATGCAATACCAAAAATCTCAAGAATTCTATCAGAGGGGTGCGGGTATGTGATTTGAAGCTAATATACGCCGTCGAGTAGGCAGGCACCGCGGGGGCTAAGAAAAAAAGGATTATCAATGGCACTTCATTTCGCAGCAGGTGGGTCCGCCACAGAAGTCGCAAGCGCCGGTTTCAATCTGGTCGACGTTCAATACCTCGACCAGGTCAATGAGCTGCCGGATGGCACGAAGGCTATGGTCTGGCTCAACGAGGGCGAGGGCGTGACCCAGTCCTTTATCGACAAAGTCACCCCCTTCCTTGGCAATCCGAAGGTGTATGGGTTTTTTCTCGTCGACGAGCCGGATCCCACCGGCCAATACCATACCCAGGTAGACGCTGAGGATCTGAAAGCCGAATCCGACTGGATCCACTCTCGCATGCCAGACGCCAAGACCTTCATCACCGCGATGGACATGGGATCTTTCGAAAACCCGGATTTTTCCAACACCTACAACTATGACAACACGCATATCGATCTGTTTGGAATAAGCGCTTATCCGGTGCGCACCGGCACAGACACGGTCGACTACGACATGATCGACAGAACCGTGGCTGCAGCGGTGGAATCGGGCATCCCGACCAGCCAGATCGTTCCGGTCCATCAGACGTTTGGCGGCGGCAATTGGACGACCAACACGGGCGGCAAATATGTCATGCCGACGGCGGATCAGCTGCAGACGATGATGGACCACTGGGACGAACTGGTTCCGTCGCCCGAATTCGACTTCGCCTATGCCTGGGGTTCGCAGGAAGGCGACGTCGCACTTGAAAGCTCGCCGGAACTGCAGGCTGTTTTCCGGGAACACAATCTCAGCACCGCTGGGACCGCCGCTTCCGACGTCACTGATGACAGCTCTACCGTGACTGTCCCTGCCGACGCCACCATCAGCGACGACAGCTCTGCTGCGGCCGCCGCTTCCGACACCACCACGAGTGACGACAGCTCTACTGCGACCGCCGCTTCGGACGCCACCACCAGCGACGACAGCTCTGCTGCGGCCGCCGCTTCCGACACCACCACGAGCGACGACAGCGTTACTGCGGCCGCCGCTTCCGACACCACCACCAGCGACGACAGCGCTACTGCGGCCGCCGCTTCCGACACCACCACCAGCGACGACAGCGTTCCTGCGACCGCCGCTTCCGACACCACCACCAGCGACGACAGCGCTACTGCGGCCGCCGCTTCCGACACCACCACCAGCGACGACAGCGCTACTGCGGCCGCCGCTTCCGACACCACCACCAGCGATGGCAGTTCCACTGAGGCCGCCGCTTCCCGGCCCACGACCAGCAATGGCGGTGTTCATGCTGTCCGTGGTGCCGATGCGACCCATGCAGCCGCCGGCGCCGACTGGGCGGCGGACCACGACGACACCGACACCTCCCATGTCGACAATGCCGGCGAAAAGGCAGGCAGCAGTGTCGATCGGGTGCTGGCCGCCCTTTCTGGCGGCTCTGAGTCTCTCGCCGGTTCACACGACAAGACGGCCGGCAACGGGTTCGCCCACACCGTCGAGGACAATGAAAATGTCGGCGCCAGCGCCAGCAAGGGCGGCGCCGCCGAGATCATGTCCGGCCGCGGAGGCCACGACGCCTTCGACTTCAGCTGGCTCCAGGAAAAGCTGCAGGACAAGCCTCACTTCGACCAGGCCTTCTTTGACGGGCTCAAGTCGGGAGGGCTTTCCGACGCTCCGTCTGCTGGTACGGCTGCGCATGATCGTTCCGACGATGTCAGTTACGACAGTTCAACCGGGTCGCTCTCCGTGGACAGCGACGGAACGGGAGATGCAGCCCAAACGCAGCTCGCCAGCCATTTCCCATGGCAGCATCATTCGCTGTGACCTAAAGGAGCTACCGGCGGGAAACTAGATCAGGCCCGGCCTTTGTTCACCTCGAAGAACATTGGCCGGGCCGTTTCCCGTGCCGGCCGTCAATCAACTTCCCAGACATCCCGCGGCGAAATACTGGCGTCGCGGGATCGGGCAAAGTCCGACAGGCCCGTCTGATCGAGGACGATGGCTACGCCGTAGATGATGGTGTTCTGTCCATCCAGCCCTTTGGCTGTCCCATCCGGCGCGGTGCCGTTGTGTTGATGACAGAGCTTCGTTGTCCGGCCTTCGGAACATCATCTCATGGTGACTGGGAACATCAGGACGATCGGCGACCTATCGCAATGCTGCGCCTTTAGCCGTCCATGTTTATTCCGGGGGTGCACTTGTAATCGGCCGGGTTGGTTGGCTGCGGTTCGATGGCCGCCCTCTGCCTTGCTTCAGCCGTAGTGCACATTGGCAGGTTGAGGATCGAATAGCCTTTCCCGGTCATGCATCGCGCAATGTATCGGCTGCGCAGTCCTTGATTTGCGTCGTAAGCTGTTGCTGTTGCTGTTATATTTAAGCCACCAGATTCATTGCATCTGGTGTATGTCCCGATCGTCCGACATTGAACTGTGCCGGGGCTGTACACACCGCCGCTCATTTGCGTAGCCATGGCTTGCGGTATTTCCTGAAGAGACGCGACCTTGCATTGATCGTAATCGAATTGTCGTTGCGAGCAGTAGTTCCCGGCTTGAAAGCGCTCGGCAACGGTCCGGTTTGGCATCCGGCGAGAAATAGCGCCGCCGCCAACTGCATCTTTCTCACGATCGCATTCCCCCCGTTATAAGCCGCACCAGAGCATCTTTGCAGGAGAGACACAACCACACCAAGACACCCGCACGGGCACTCTCACATCGCTAGGATGGCGACCGCTGTTATACTGGGCCTGTCGTTCCCCACTGCACCCAAGGAGCGGTCTTTCCGGTAACGTCCTTCACCGATTGCAACAACGTTCAATGTCCGCAACATCCTATAGTGATCGCTGCGAGGCGATATAAGCGTCTGTGTGATGCTTTTGCGGAGCTTTTCAGCGTCCGCGAGAAAGTGTGCGAGTTGGGCTTCCGAAAGCTGTTTGGAAAGTTCGTGCCTGATGCTGTAACCCTATGGGAGCTTGGTCGCGATCGGGCTTCATAGGCGGATGCGTGTCGTTATTGGCCCTGCTTTCTACTTCCAACGTTATGGCGAAAGATCACCCCAATCGATAGCCGAAACGCGCTCTGGTGAGGCTCTGCCGCCGCCCCCGGCTGCGCAGCTGCGCTTGTGCCATCATATCAGATAAGCCTAATATAAACCTGTAAATCATGATCTGCCATTGAGCGGGCGCAGCGGCGCAGGCTGCGCTTTGAGGCTGACGCTATGGTCATCCGGTGGATGTCGATCACGCCAAAGAAAGGGAGGACGAGATGAGACTGGTTAGGTCATTTGCATTTGCTGCTCTGCTGCTTTTTTCGTCTGCATTGTCTGCGACCGCCCAGTCGGCACGCGAGGACATCGAAGCGGCGCTGACGAAATTCACGGACGCCTTCAACAGCGGAAACGCGGCGGCGGTGGGGCAAATGTATACCGAGGATGCCGCCGTGCTGCCGCCCGACGGCAAACGCGTCGATGGTCGCAAGGGCGTGGAAGAATTCTGGCAGGGCGCGATCAAAAGCGGGGTGAAGAATCTCACCCTGAAGGCAGTAGAAGTGGAAGAGAGCGCGAACCTCGCCTACGAAGTGGGCGCATTTACGTTCGATGTGCCGAGCAAAGACGGCGCCCTCTCCACCGTTGCGGGCAAGTACATCGTCGTCTGGAAAAAGGGCGACGACGGAACATGGCGCCTGCATCGGGACATCTGGAACTTAGGTGCGGCCCAATAGGGATTGACATCCAGGCCTTCATCGACGCCTTGGCGACGAGTACGGCTGCATGCACCGGGATCTGGTGCTCTATTGCCATGCCAGTTGAAATCTTTGGTACGCCCAAGGGGAATCGAACCCCTGTTACCGCCGTGAAAGGGCGGCTAAAGCTGCCAGTCAGGACGCAAACCCGATCGGGCCCGCGCTCTCCGCCAGACGGTGGCTTCGTTGTTCGTTCGGTATCTCACTTCTGCTCTCGCAGCGCCCTCGCGGCTTTTGTCAGGGCTGACCGATCATTGCCGTTCTTTTTGATCAGCTTGCTGACCTGGCTCGGCGAGATTCCATTCTCTCGCGCGAAATGTTCTATCTCGTAGTACTCGTCGACCGACAAACGATTCTGGTTGTCTTCCATTTCCGTAGTCCTACCCAGGTTCAAGCGAACGGCACGTTGAAAGGACCATAGCAACGACTGCGCGCAGCCGCGGTTCCGAGTGGCGATACGTCTTTGCCTGTTTTGCGAACAGATTAGACTTAGGTCCGGTGGAGGATCGGACCGAATCCCCTCATGGGGCCGGCTTCGCCGTGCACAGTCAGAGGAGCTACGCCGATTTTTGATAGCGAGCCCTAATCCAAGACAGGTGCGACGGGCTTTTTTGCCGATTTATCAGACAGCTAGAGAGGCTGGCATTTTCAATCCGTCCGACGTCGCCTTGTTGGGTAGCGTGTTCGACCGGCTCAAGATCGAGGGGCAATCCGAACAGCGGCACGAAGCGCCGGTTTTCCGAATCCTTTCAAACTACTCGGCTGGCATTACGGACGAGGAAGAACTCTTCTTGACTTCCAAGCTGCCGCTGGGGCGCTAGCGTCCGGGCACCGGTTCAGCCTTTCGACGGTCTCAATGATTGCCTTCGCGAGTGCTTCGCCCTTGTGGATAGGCTCGGTGCCGTAGAGCAACAGGACAGCTTCTTCGCTCGACAGCACGCCGGCTGGACAGGTCTGTTCAATAGCCATGCGAACCATTTTGAGGCGGCCCAAGGCGTTGCAGATGTTATCTTGGCCGTTCATGCTTCCTCGCTGAGATCGACTGTCTTAGCGTCAGACCGTGAAGGCGAGGCCCTGACTCCATCAAAGTTTAACGACTGGGAAAGCGCACTGGAAAGCACGTGCGGTAAGAGTTGATTCAACCATTGCTGGTATTCTAGAGGAGTGTGGAAGCGGCTCCGACAGTGAGGCGGGGTGCTGAATTGCCGGAGCCGCCTGCGCAGCCCTTGGGGTTAACCGCGCTGTCCCAGAATAGGACAGCGCGGTCAACGTTTCGTTAAAATCGAACTAATTAAGCGCATGCTAATTGAGTCGCGGTTTTGCGAGTCAATGCATGCGTTTGAAGTTTGTCCCGCCGATGATGCCCACCTTGGCAGCAAAGCCGCGGCGGTTCGCGGATTTTCACCCGTCGCGGTCTCGACTGGACCTCCAAATACCGCGATCTGGTCAAGGCAGTCAAAGGCCTCAAAATACAGGACGGCCTGGAGGGATGGTATCGAAACGTCGGGACAGCAAATACCGCAGCGGCCCGACCACCAACTGGCTGAAGACGAAATCCTTCACCGAAAGCGAGTTTGAACTTCTCGGAGTTGAACGCGAGCGGGGTAAGCTGGCCTTCGCTCTCCTGGCCGAGCGAGGCACAGGTCGCTATGTTGGCAGCGCATTTATCACCTTGAACCGGGAAATGCGGGAGCGGCTCTGGAAACGCGTCCAGGAAGCCCCCAGGACAGGCGCCAAAGGGCATGAAGCGGGCCGGCGACAATGGGTTAAGCCGGGGGTTGATCGGCCGCGTGAAGCACCTACGCGGCGAGGATTTGCGGCATGCTTCGCTGCAGGATTTCCGAGAAGAACAAGGGAACTGAGGGCTATATGCGAAGAATTGGGATGGGCATCATGTGCGTTGGCTTGCTGCTCCTCGCAACGGCCTTCTATTTAGGCGCCGGTCCGTCCCGCGAAGGCCGGCTCTATCTCGGCGCTATTTTGGGCGCTGCAACCTTCATTTCTGGTGCATGGATGTACATAGCCGGCCGAAATGGTTGGCTTTAGGTAACAGACCCGCTCGCCTTCACACAGGTCTCAGGAATATAATCCTCTCCGTTGCGGCGAGCCCCTTCAACGGAGATCGCCAATTGCCCCAAAGGACCCTCGCCGACACTCTGGCCGTCCGCGAAACCATCTACGTCAATTGTGCGCACCCGATGTGCTGCAAATCGACAAAGCTGGATATCCAGGCGCTGATTGACAGGCTCGGCCGTGACCACGGCTCGATGATGACGACCTGGCCGGGCTCTTGTCTGCTCAAATTGCAAGGCTGCCGGCCGTGACCGCCGGCAGGTGTTCTTCACATGCATTCCTGACTACGAAGGTCAGCAGCGGGCGCGCAATCGCGATTGCAAGCCAACTGTCGAACGAGGGCTGAAAGTGGCCGGCGCCGCTTGGGCGGGGCGTTGGGGTAGGTTGCGCGTAGGGCGCCGGCCGGGCGGATTGGGGTCCGCCGTTGGAAAGTACCGAACTTGGCGATTTGGGTAATTCCGTGATCGCGGAATGTGAGGAGACGGTCGAGGGCGCTCAGTCCTTTGCACCGTCCCCGTCTTGCACAGAGCCATCGTTTTCATCTGCCGGGCTTTCTAACCCGGCCAGTTGCCGGTCGGCCATTTCTTTAGCGAGGCCCACCAAGGCATCGACCTCTTGCATCTGGTCTACATGACCGCCACTAGCGACGCGTTTCCGGATCCTCTTCAGTTGGTCAGAGGTCAGTCGCAATATTCCGGCGATGGACGGCTTCTTGGCCACGCCTGCATCTCCTGCATCCCAACCCTCGAGACGACCAAGCGTTCCCGAAACGTCTTGCGGTAAAAAGTACGTCTGCGGCAATTCCGCTGTGTAGAAGCCAAAAGTGCCCCGCGATGGGTCAATACGTCTGGTATCGCAATTGCATGGTCAGCAATGCCGGGTACCCCAATGCACGGCACTCATGGGGTCCCGTCGCTTCGCAAATGTAGCGGCGGGTCTTCTACATCCCGGTCGAGTCCCAGCCTACGCGCTGCCGTCTGTTTCGCTTTCCTCGTCGATCGTTCGGACTGGCAGATAAGCGTTGGTTTCCAGCCATTCGCGCAGCCGATTTGAATGAGATCCGCCCGGCCAATTTTCATTCAGCCGCGATGGAGTTGAGAGCGTCCTCGGTTGCGGGCTCCAGCAGTACGCCGTCAGTTCGCACGGGGCGGGCGGTTTGCTCCAGTCCGGAATTCCGATTTGGAGGCCGCCATTGCACAGCTGCCCTGCGACATGCGAGTTTGTCAACTAAAGCGCGTTTGACCGGCCTCATGCGACGCGCTTTAGGTTGTTGTTTTTATGCATGTCGTTATCGCAAAACCGCTGCACACTTTTGCGCGACATGCATTAAATGGCTCATCATGGGAGTCCCGTCATGTCCATTCGCCGGATTGCGTTGACCTCGGCAGCGGTCACGCTTGCCTTCACAACCCTCGCCCAGGCCAGGCCGGACACCCGCGCCATGACCTGCCAACAGACGCAGGCGCTAATCCAGAGCCATGGCTCGGCGGTGCTGACCACCGGCCCGAACACCTATGCCCTCTACGTCCGCCAGTACAGCAATGCGTGCGACTGGTCGGAAATCCCAGCGGTAGGGTTTGTGCCGACGCGCGATGGCCAGTGCTTGGTTCATCGATGCCGAGAGCCGCTCTACACTCCTCCCGGCTGACGGTGACGAGCATAGCCATTCTGCTGCGCCTTTCGGCAGGAAGCCCTTAGCCTCAAGGTCGTCCACTGTGAGTTTCTCGACATAGGCAGCGACCATGCACCTGTCTGCCTTTGGGTCCTTGGAACGGAGTCGCATCATCGGCGTTACCGGCCAACAAACGCTGCCAACGATATGGAGGAACGCGCGTGATCGAGTTGACCGAGACGGAAAAGCGCTTTCTCAAGCGCGTTGACACCATCACTCACGTTCCCCGGTCGAACAAAGTCACAGCCGCAGATGCCAAAGGCAAGCCCATGCGTATCGCAAGAGAAACGTTTGCCCGATTAAGAGACGACGGCATCATCATCCGATCTACTAGCGACCTGACCTCGAACACCTACGTCTTTAATCCTGCACCCGTGACGCCACAAGTCGAGGAAGTGCAGGAAGCGTCCTGATCGGGCGGGCACGGGCGGCGCGTCAATCCTTCTTCAGCCTCACGCCGGCGCCGCCGCCATTCTCCGGGATGAACTCGACGCCGGCTGCTTCGAGCGCTCGTTGAAGTTTAACAAGCGTGTCTGGATCGCCCTCGGACTTGCCGGTCTCAAAATTGGTGATTGTCTTGCGGTGAACGAAGGACCGGCAGAGCGCCACTGACGGCGTGGACAAATTGTCCAGACGACCCCGCTGCCTCACGGTGGCGGGCTCGTTAGCTTGATGGCCTGTTGCTGCTTGCGCAAGGCAAGATCGCGGCAGAGCGCGAAAAGCACCATGCGAAACGAGGGTCGCGGGAGCGGAGGGAGCCTTGCCATAGCCCGTATAACATATGTTAAGCTGGAATGTTCCTCGTTCGGGTCCGCTGGCCAACGGTGGCGGGTTCACTGGGCCCATCCAATTGCACGACCGACCTCAACGCAGGCAATAGCAACGGTGGCGATCGTCACGACCAGCGCCATGCCTCGCTCGAAATTGGCCAGACGCTTTTCAATCGCAAGCTCCTGTCCATCCCAGTGAAGTGTGTTGGTCTTCGGGTTTATCCCCAAGAGCGCGAGACCTTCCTGGCTGATCCCGCGTATGCCATCGGGCCACTCCGCCGGTGTGACAGGAATCGGCTGACTCGACAAAGCCAGGAGGAAATTGGCCAAATATTGGACAGGGGAGCGGGATTTTCAGCTAAATGCTTGAAATATCTGGTACGCCCAAGGGGAATCGAACCCCTGTTACCGCCGTGAAAGGGCGGTGTCCTGACCGCTAGACGATGGGCGCGCTCAGATGTGAGCGCTTATAGTTGCGTTGCACCAAACCGGCAACCCGTCTGCCGCCGCCTGCGACAACTTTTTTCAGTGGCCGCAAAACCGCGCATTTTCGGCGATTTAGCCCGGTTCGGCGCGGCACCGCATGCCGTCGTGAGACGGCGCATTGCGGACGTTGCATAAACGAGGGAAGAACCAGCCGCTACCGCCGCCGGCGGCAGCGCCAGTTCCAGTCGCGCTCGGGACCGACGTCGATGTGGACGGATTCGGTATGGCAGTAGGTGCCGACGCCGCCGCGCCCGGGCATGCTGCGGATGTAGCTTGCCAGTTGCGCTTTCGAGACGCCTGGAACCTGGATGTCGGCAGCGGCGCAATACATGTGCAGCGAATTTTTGGCGCCGTTGGCGCGGCGGTTGCGGGCCGGGTCACGATAGCCGGAGGTGACGATCATCTTCTTGCCGTAGTGGCCCTCGATCGTCTTGAGCACGCGGACCAGCGAAGGCTTGAGGCAGGCAACGTCGACATTCTCGGTCTGCTTCAAAAGACCGTTGGGCGCCAGCCGGGCAAGCCCGGCAGCGGATGCCACCTGATAGGCGCCGCCCTCATCCTCGTTCAGATCGACGTCGCTGTCGTCATCGAGGCCGGATTTGCGCTTGATCTCGAAGAGTGCGGTCTTGCGTACGCCAGGCAGCGCGTCATCGGTGAAATGGCTGGTATCGCCGATCGAAGCCAGTTGCACCGGCTTTTCAGCTGATTTGGCCGAGGCCAAGGTGATGGTCGGCTTTGCCGCCGTCTTGGGCTGCGCCGCCGTCGGTTGCTCGGCCGACCTGTTGTTGGCCTGCGGAGCAGGGGCGGCCGAGGCCGGCGTGGCGCTGAACAAAGAGGCGAGGAACCCCTTCTTCTTCGGCGCATAGGCCTGCGGCTGCGGCTCTCCGGCGGTCACATAGACGGGGTTGTTCATCGCCGGCGCGGCGGCCTCGGCCTTGGACTTCGGCGCGGCCGGGCCTGCATCGGCGGTTTCAGTCTTCTGCGCAGCAGCGTCGGCCTGTTCAACCGTCTGCGTGGACTGTTCCTGTGGCTGCGGCGTCTGGCCCGCAGTCGCGTCTGCGCGCGCAGGAGCCGTGACGGGGAAGCCGGCATCGGACCTGGCGCCTCCCTGGGGGGCTCCCGGCTTGGCCATTGGCACATAAGCGACCTGCGCGGGAAGGCTTGCGTCGCCCTCGGCGGTCATCGTCATCTGTGAAGTCGTGATCTGCGACGACGAATCGACGGCGACCTGTTGGGTACCAGAGGCCGTGCTGATGTCCGTAGCAGAGGCGTTATAACCAGGCATGCCGACCGACAGGGACGGGTCGCCGGCCGAGGTGCAGGACGCCAGGAGCACGGAGAAAAGCGCGGCCGCAATGGCGCGGCTTTCTCCCTTCGCGAGGCGCGATCCTGCTGATTTCAAAACCAAATTCCCCCTCGAGGTCCGGCCGGTAAATCATTGGCGCGACGTCGCAACGTCTCGCCGAAATAAATCCTTGTCCCCGAACGGAAACGAGACCTGTGTCAAATCCGCAAGCCCCAGAGTAATTCGACGGATAGAGAGGAATCGAGGCTGCTTAAGGGTTGACGACACCATTTCCTCCTCTTTTGGCGGCGCGTCAACTCACCACACATTACAGAAGGTTACACACGCACCTTGACATAGGTGCCTGGCGCGTCGCCCAGGGTTTTCATGTGCTTGCCAGGTTTGCGGGCCGGCACGCGGGTGTTGTCCTTGGCCTCGATCCAGCGTTGCCAGTGCGGCCACCAGGAGCCGGGGTGGTTGGTGGCCTCGGCGATCCACTGGTCGAAGTCGCCCGCCGGCTTGCCGCCGGTCCAGTAGTGATACTTCTGCGCCGCCGGAGGATTGACGACGCCGGCGATGTGGCCGGAGCCGGCCACGACGTAGTCAACCTCGCCGCCGAAATACTTGGAGCCGAGGAAAACCGAAAGCGCCGGCGCGATATGGTCTTCCTTCGAGGCGAGGTTGTAGACCGGGATGGTGATATCCTTCAGCGATACCACGCGGCCCGCCAGTTCCATCATGCCTTGCGAAAGTCTGTTCTCGAGATAGCAATTGCGCAGGTAGAAGGAATGATTGGCCGCGGCCATGCGGGTCGAATCGGCATTCCAGTAGAGCAGGTCGAAGGGCAGGGGATCCTTGCCGCGCATGTAGTTGTTGACGACATAGGGCCAGATCAGGTCGCCCGAGCGCAGCATGTTGAAGGCGGTCGCCATCTTGGTGCCGTCGAGATAGCCTTTCTCGTTCATCGCCTTTTCGACGGCCGCGACCTGCTCCTCGTCGACGAACACTTTCAGGTCGCCGGCATAGGTGAAATCGACCTGCGTGGTGAAGAAGGTTGCCGATTTGATGCGGTGGTCGCCTTCCTGCGCCATCAGCGCCAGGGCCGCCGCCAGAAGCGTGCCGCCGACGCAATAGCCGACGGCGTTGACGTCCTTTTCGCCGGTGGCCTTTTCGATCGTGTCCAGGCCGTATTGCAAGCCCTCTCTGATATAGGCCTCCCAGCTCTTGGTGCCGTGGCGCTCGTCCGGGTTGATCCAGGAGATGACGAAGACGGTGTGACCCTGCTCGACCGCCCAGCGGATGAAGGATTTTTGCGGGTTGAGATCGAGAATGTAAAATTTGTTGATCCACGGCGGGCAGATCAGCAGCGGCCGCTTGAGCACGGTCTCGGTCGCCGGATCATATTGCAGGATCTCGGCGACATCGCTGCGGCCCACCACCTTGCCGGGTGTCGTGGCCAGGTTCTTGCCGATCTCGAAGGACGAGTAATCTGCCTGCCTCAGTTTCAGGTCGCCCTTGCCGGCGGCGATGTCCTCGGCCAGCATCTTCATGCCGCGCACCAGGTTTTCGCCATTCGAAGCGATGGTCTCGCGAAACAGTTCCGGGTTGGTCAGGATGAAATTCGACGGCGAGATGGCGTTGGACACCTGCTTGACGTAAAAGCTGGCCTTGTGGCGGGTGTGCTCGTCCAGGCCATCGGCGTGCTCGACCAGTTCGCCCGCCCAGCGCGAGGTGACGAGATAGGCCTGCTTGAGGAAATCGAAGAAAGCGTTGCGGCCCCATTCCGGGTCCTGGAAACGCTTGTCGCCGGGCTCGGGCTTGACCGCGTCGTCGGCATCCTCGCCGCCCGCACTGAGACGCTGGATCGAGTTGGCCCAGACGGTCATGTAGCCGGAGAACAGTCGCGTCTGCGCCTCCAGCGCGCGCTGCGGATCGGAAAGCCAGTATTCGCTGAGCTTGGAGAAGGTCTTCACCATATCGACGACCGGCTCGGCGACATGATCGCGCACCTCGCCTTTTTCCCGCGGCTCGGCCCATGCGGAGGCCGCCTTGCCGGCCTGCTCGATCATGCGCGCCATGTTCAAGGCGAAGCGTTCCGGGTCCTTAACCAGATATTGCTCGACGGTCGAAGGCTCGTCATCTTCCGCTTTGCCCGAATCGGGTGTTTTGGCCATGGTTCGCGGGGTTCCTCCCGAAGCGTTTTCTTGACATATTATCATGGGACATCGGACAGGGTCCAACGCGCTCTACCTCGGCTGCCAAGGAAACAATATGACGATTAATATTGGCGAAACTGTTTTTTCTTCTGGCACTGGTCGTTTTTGCCGCATGGGCGCGGCGGTCGTTTTGCTGGCGATCGCCGGCTGTTCGAGCACCAACATCGAGGGCGCCACGCCTGTCGCGGCTACCGACGGGCCGAAGAACACCGGCACCTATCCGAACCTGAATATCCCGCCGCAGGCGGCGGCGGAGCAATTCACCGAGGCGGAAAAGAACGCCAAGCTCGCCCAGTTGAAGGCGGCCGAGCAGGCGCAGGGCTCAAAAGGCGGTGTGGTCAAAGCGGCGAACCCGGCGGCACTGAACACACTGGCAAAAAAGCACGGCGCCGATGCGCTGAAGCAGATCGAAGCCAAATGCGATCTCGCCCTCGACCCTACCTGCAAATAGGGTTATATCGCGCGACCGACAAGCACCTTTGCCAAAAACCACTTTGACCGTCTGGAATTGACCCACCACTGGAACTGATATGGAAGAATTTCACAAGGTCCGCCGGCTTCCGCCCTACGTCTTCGAGCAGGTCAACCGGCTGAAGGCCAGTGCCCGCTCGCGCGGCGCCGACATTATTGACCTTGGCATGGGCAATCCGGACCTGCCGACGCCCAAGGCCATCGTCGACAAATTGTGCGAGGTCGTGCGCGATCCGCGCACGCACCGGTATTCGTCGTCGCGCGGCATTCCGGGCCTACGCCGCGCCCAAGCCAATTACTATGCCCGCCGTTTCGGCGTGAAACTCGACCCGGACACGCAAGTGGTGGCGACGCTAGGCTCGAAGGAAGGCTTTGCCAATATGGCGCAGGCGATCACCGCGCCCGGCGACGTGATCCTGTGCCCCAACCCGACCTATCCGATCCACGCTTTCGGCTTCATCATGTCGGGCGGCGTCATCCGCTCGTTGCAAGTGGAGCCGGACGACGGCTTCATTCCGGCGCTGGAGCGCGGCATCCGCCATTCGATCCCGAAGCCGCTGGCCTTGATCCTCAATTATCCGTCGAACCCGACGGCGCAGGTCGCCTCGCTTGATTTCTACAAGGAGGTGGTGGCCTTCGCCAAGAAGAACGACATCATCATCCTGTCGGACCTTGCCTATTCGGAAATCTATTTCGACGGCAATCCGCCGCCTTCGGTGCTGCAGGTGCCGGGCGCGATCGACGTGGCGGTCGAGTTCACCTCGATGTCGAAGACCTTTTCCATGCCCGGCTGGCGCATGGGTTTTGCCGTCGGCAACGAGCGGCTGATCTCGGCGTTGACGCGGGTGAAATCCTATCTCGACTACGGCGCCTTCACGCCAATCCAGGTGGCGGCCGCGCACGCGCTCAACGGCGACGGTGCCGATATTGCCGAAGTGCGCGACATCTATCACAAGCGCCGCGACGTCATGGTCGATGCCTTCAGCCGCGCCGGCTGGACTGTTCCGGCGCCGGCGGCGTCGATGTTCGCCTGGGCGCCGATTCCGGAGCCGTTCAAGCATCTCGGTTCGCTCGAATTCTCCAAGCTTCTGATCGAGCATGCCGACGTGGCGGTGGCGCCGGGCATCGGCTTCGGCGAGCATGGCGACGACCATGTGCGCATCGCGCTGGTCGAGAACGAGCACCGGATCCGGCAGGCGGCGCGCAACATCAAGCGCTTCCTGGCGTCCAGCGCCAAACAGCCCAACAATGTGGTGCCGCTCGCCGCGCATCGTTGAGTGCCACACATCACATCGACCAAATCCTTGAGGGGCGTCGCCGGACATGGCTGAAGCGTTGCGTGTTGGAATCGCCGGTCTCGGCACCGTCGGCGCGTCGGTGGCGCGCGTGTTGCGCGACAAGGCGGCGGAACTGACGCGGCAATGCGGCCGCGAGGTCGTCGTGTCAGCCGTTTCGGCCCGCGATCGCAAACGCGACCGCGGCGTCGACCTCGGCGCGGCCAAGTGGTTCGACGATCCGGTAGGAATGGCGCAGACCGCCGAGATCGACGTCTTCGTCGAGTTGATCGGCGGCGACGAGGGGCCGTCTCGATCATCCGTGAAAGCAGCGCTTGAAACAGGCCGCCACGTCGTCACCGCCAACAAGGCGCTGCTCGCCAAGCATGGCGTGGCGCTGGCCGAGATCGCCGAGAAGAAGGGCGTGCTGCTCAACTACGAGGCGGCGGTGGCGGGCGGCATTCCGGTCATCAAAACGATGCGCGAGGCGATGGCCGGCAATTCGGTGACCCGTGTCTTCGGAATCCTCAACGGTACCTGCAACTATATCCTGACTCGCATGGAAGCCGAGGGCCTGTCGTTCGACGCCTGCCTGAAAGACGCGCAGCGGCTGGGCTATGCCGAGGCCGACCCGACCTTCGACATCGAGGGCCATGACACCGCGCACAAGCTGTCGATCCTGACCAGTCTTGCCTTCGGCACGCGGATTGCCGCCAACGACATCTACATGGAAGGCATTTCCAACATCAGCCAGGCCGACATCCGCGCGGCCGGCGATCTCGGCTACCGGATAAAGCTGCTCGGCGTCGCCCAACGCACGGAAAGCGGGATCGAACAGCGCGTGCACCCAACCATGGTGCCGACGGCCTCGGTCATCGCGCAGGTGCACGGCGTTACCAATGCGGTGGCCATCGAAACCGACATCCTCGGCGAACTCCTGCTCTCCGGTCCCGGTGCCGGCGGCAACGCCACCGCATCGGCGGTGGTCGGCGACATTGCCGACATCGCCAAGAGCCGGCCCGGTTTCCAGCACGGCCCGGTCTTCGGCCTGCCGGCGAAGGAATTGCGGCCGTACAAGAAGGCGCAGATGCGCAGCCATGCCGGCGGCTATTTCATCCGGCTGACCGTGCATGACCGAATCGGCGTCTTTGCCGCCATCGCCAAGCGCATGGCCGACAACGACATTTCGCTGGAATCGATTGTGCAGCACGCCGCCGGGCCGGGTACCGCCCTGCAGAAGACGGTGATCCTCGTCACCCACGAGACGACGGAAGCGGCGGTCCGCAAGGCCGTCGACGGCATCACCAAGGACGACCATCTGACCGACAAGCCGCAGGTCATTCGCATCGAGAGGGCGGAATAGGCATTTCTCTTTCTCCTTCAATCTGTTGATATCGTTGTGTTTTCAAAAAAGGCCCGCCCAGGTCTTGCTGTTGTCATGGAGCTTTGACACAACCGGCGCGCCTCTGGCGGGAGGCAATGTGCCAACGAGGATTGCCCACCGATGAACGTTGCCCAGAACATCGTCGCCGGCCTTGACCGGATACTCACCATGGAACTGGTGCGTGTCACCGAACGCGCTGCCGTTGCGGCAGCCAGATTGCGCGGACGCGGGGACGAAAAGGCCGCCGACCAGGTTGCTGTCGACGCCATGCGCGAGGAGCTCAACCGCCTCGCCATCAACGGCACGGTGGTGATCGGCGAGGGCGAGCGCGACGAGGCGCCGATGCTCTATATCGGCGAAGAGGTCGGCTCCGGCAAAGGCCCTGCAGTCGATATCGCGCTCGATCCGCTCGAAGGCACGACGATCTGCGCCAAGAACCTGCCCAATGCGCTGGCGGTCATCGCCATTGCGGAAAAGGGCAGCCTCCTGTTCGCGCCTGACGTTTATATGGACAAGATCGCCATCGGCCCGGGCTACGCGGACGGCATCATCGACATCGATGCCTCGCCGGCCGAAAACATCGCCAGCCTGGCCAGGGCCAAGGGCGTGTCGGTGTCGGAGATCACCGCCTGCATCCTCGACCGGCCGCGCCATGGCAGCCTGATCGAGGCCGTGCGCGCCACGGGCGCTGCGATCCGGCTGATCGGCGATGGTGACGTCGCCGGCGTCATCCACACCACCGATCCGGACGAAACCGGCATCGACATCTATCTTGGCACCGGCGGCGCGCCGGAGGGTGTGCTGGCGGCGGCAGCGTTGCGCTGCACCGGCGGCCAGATGCAGGGAAGGCTGATCCTCGACACGCCGCAAAAGGTGGCGCGCGCGGCGCAGATGGGCATCTTGGACCCGAAGCGGGTTTACCGCACGCAAGACATGGCGCGCGGTGATTGCTGTTTGCCGCAACCGGGGTGACCGACGGCAACATGCTGGCCGGCGTCAAGTTCGGCCGCAATTCCATCACCACGCATACGATCGTGCTGCGCTCGTCGTCGCGCACGGTGCGCGAGATCAAGGCAAGGCACCAGGATCTGGAAAAGTTTTGATTCCCGACTCGGCTAGCCGTCGCATATTGTGAGAAATGACAATCCGCAGACGGCGCGTCGCATGACGGGCGAAAACCGTATCTTCCTCGATGTCAGGCAGTCGGCGTCAGGTGTTTCCTGGGAACACCGGCTGACCGAGCGGCAGGACATGACCGCGCTTGCCATAGCGCAAGGCTATGGCGTGCCGGACATCGTCGCGCGCGTGCTTGCCGGGCGCGGCGTGACCGCCGAGCAGACCGAGCGGTTCCTTGATCCGACCATCCGCGATCTTTTGCCGGACCCGGCTTCGCTGACCGACATGGACAAGGCCGCCGCCCGCATCGCTGAAGCGATCGTGACCGGAGAAAGAGTGGCGATCTTCGGCGACTACGACGTCGACGGCGCGGCCTCATCGGCGCTGCTCAAGCGGTTTCTCACGTATTTCTCCGTGCCAGCGGAGATCTACATACCGGACCGTATCTTCGAGGGGTACGGACCCAATCCGGAAGCCATGCGCGAACTTGTCACGCGTGGCGCGACGCTGATCGTCACCGTCGACTGCGGCACCAACAGCGCCGTCTCCATCGACGCGGCGAACGCAGCCGGCGCCGATGTCGTGGTGCTGGATCATCACCAACTCGGCGGTCCGTTGCCGGCAGCGGTTGCGGTCGTCAATCCCAATCGCGAGGACGACCTTTCGGGGCAGGGCCATCTTTGTGCCGCCGGCGTCGTCTTCCTGGCTCTGGTGCAGACGGCGAAGATCCTGCGCGGCCGGTTGCCGGATGCCGCACCGCCGGACCTGCTCGGCTTGCTCGACCTCGTGGCCCTGGCGACCGTTTGCGACGTGGTTCCGCTGGCCGGCGTCAACCGCGCCTTCGTGGTCAAGGGATTGCAGATGGCGCGTCAGCAGAGGAACGAAGGATTGGCGGCGTTGGCGCGGGTCTCGCGCATCGGCGAACCGGTCAGTACCTTCCATCTGGCCTATCTGATCGGCCCGCGTATCAATGCCGGGGGGCGCATCGGCGACGCAGCACTCGGCAGCCGCCTGCTCGCCACCGACGATCCCGTCGAGGCCCGCACCATCGCCGAGACGCTGGACCGGCTCAATCAGGAGCGGCAGCAGATGGAGCTGGAAATGCTGGCTGCGGCACGCGTCGAGGCCGATGCCGAGCTTGCCGGCGGCAATGGACCGGCCATCGTCGTCACCGCCAGCTCCAACTGGCATCCGGGCATCGTCGGCCTGCTGGCCTCACGGCTCAAGGACCATGCGCGCCGGCCCGCTTTCGCCATCGCCTTCAACGCTAACGGCGTCGGCACGGGTTCAGGCCGTTCGGTGTCGGGCTTCGACCTTGGCCGGCTGGTGCGCGAGGCGGCCATTGCCGGGCTGATCGTCAAAGGTGGCGGCCATGGCATGGCGGCCGGCATCACGGTGGAGCGGGCGAAACTTGGCGCGCTCAGGGCCTTCTTCGAGGAACGAGCGGCGGCCGACGTGTTTCGGCTGCAGGGCGAGGAAAGCCTGGCGATCGACGGTGCGTTGGCCGCCGAGGGTGCGACGCTCGGCCTGCTCGATGCACTGGAGAAAGCCGGCCCGTTCGGCGCCGGGCATGTCGCACCGGTCTTCGCGCTGCCGCGCCATCGCCTTGCCGATGCAAGGCCGGTCGGCACCAATCACATCCGCGCCGAGTTGCAGTCGGAAAGCGGCGGCCGGATCCAGGCGATCGCCTTTCGCGCCGTCGATACGGCGCTCGGCGAATTCCTGTTCACGAACAGGGGCAAACCGGTGCATGTCGCCGGTTCGCTGTCGGGCAATCACTGGAACGGCAACCGCACCGTGCAGTTCCGCATCGTCGATGCCGCACGCGCCTGAGAGCCGGTTTTTCGCTTCTGGGCGAGCCTTCGATGATTTAAGCCAGAACCGTTTGCAGCCGGGTCAGTTCGCCGATCTGGGCCATCGTAGCCTGATAGCCGAGGCGGATCGCTTCGTCGGCGCGGTGGAATTCCGTCAGACCGATATGGCTGAGCTTCGGCTGCAGCGACATATCGGGCGGATCGCCGGCAAGTCGCGCACGCGAAATGCGGTCTTGGATGATGTTGAAGGCTTCGACCATAACACCGGTAATGCCGAGTCGTGTTTGGTACTGGTGCCCTGCATCGGTCTGGCCGGACCTTAGTGCATCCTTTTCGACGACCAGTTCGCCGGCGCTGTGCTTGATGACGGCGGCGCGGCCGAACAGATCGTAGTGAAGGTTCACCGCGACCACCAGCGGCTGCTCATAGGCACGGCAGACCGAGACCGGCACCGGGTTGACCAGCGCGCCGTCGACCAGTACGCGTCCGTTGCAAGTGACCGGTTCGAACACGCCGGGCAGCGCATAAGAGGCGCGCATGGCGGTGGTCAGCGAGCCGCTCGAAAGCCAGATTTCATGGCCAGTGCGGATTTCCGCAGCAACGCAAACGAACGGTTTCGAGAGATCCTCGAAGCGAATGCCGGCCATGTGCTCGCGCAGCCGCGCGTCGAGCTTCATGCCGCCGAACAAACCGCTGCCGCGCAGATTGAGGTCGAGAAGGCCGAAAATGCGCCGTTTGGTCAGGCTTCTGGCAAATTCTTCCAGCTCGTCCAGCTTGCCGGCGAGATAACAGCCGCCAACCAGCGCACCGATCGAGGTGCCGGCGATCATCGACACTTCGATGCCGGCTTCGTCGAGTGCGCGCAGCACGCCTATATGGCCCCAGCCGCGAGCGCAGCCGCCCCCCAACGCCAGTGAAATGGCTGTTTTTTTTGGAGCTTCTGCGCCTGCGGGTGAAGAGAGGCCATTCGCCTCCCGAACGTCAGGTCTGTTGCGCAATGACGCCCACTCGAGCATCACAATCTCCCTTGTCCCGCGGCTAATGTATAGGCAGGCCGTATCGAAATGATGAATATACGTGATTGCGGTTCGGCGAATGGTTCAAATGGATGGCTCATGGGGCTTTCGATACGTTTCTTCCGCATCGAACAGCGGCCTGCTGCCATCGCTGGCAAGCGTCCCCTTGCCATCGATCAGCCCCACCGTCCGATAAAAGCAGGAACGCCGGCCGGTGTGGCAGGTTGCGTCGTGGCCCATCACTTTGACGCGCAACCATATTGCGTCCTGGTCACAATCCGTGAGCATCTCGACGATTTTCTGGACATTTCCGGACGTTTCGCCCTTCTTCCACAGAGCGCTGCGCGAGCGCGACCAGTAGTGGGCGATGCCGGTTTCCAGCGTCAGCGCCAGCGCTTCGGCGTTCATATGCGCGACCATCAGCAGCATGCCGTCTTCGGCATCGGTGACGACGACGGTGACGAGGCCGCTGGCATCGAAGCGCGGCGAAAAGGCCGTGCCTTCTTCCAGTGCTTTCTTGTCTGATGGAGCTTTCGGAAATTTCACTGCCGACATCGCCGGTCCTTGTTCAGAGCCTCACCCACTTTTCGGGATCATTGGCTAGCGACCGGCGACGATCGTTCAGCCCCTGCCGCCGCGCACCATGGTGACGAAACGGACCTGTTCCTCGGGCGTGTCCTTGAAGACGCCGGTGAAGGTCGAGGTCAGCGTCGTCGAGCCTTCCTTACGGATGCCGCGCATGGCCATGCACATATGCTCGGCCTCGAGCATGACGGCGACGCCGCGCGGATTGAGCACATCCTGGATAACGCCAGCGATCTGTGCGGTCATGGCTTCCTGGGTCTGCAGGCGCTGAGCGAAGATATCGACGACGCGCGCGATCTTGGACAGGCCGACAACCTTGCCGTCCGGCAGATAGCCGACATGCGCCTTGCCGATGATCGGCACCATGTGGTGCTCGCAATGCGAATGGAACGTTATATCCTTGACGAGGACAAGGTCGTCATAGCCGGCGACTTCCTCGAAGGTGCGGCCGAGTTCCTCGGCCGGGCACTTGTCGTAGCCACCGAACATTTCGCGATAGGCCTTCACCACACGCTTTGGCGTATCGACCAGGCCCTCCCGGTCCGGATTGTCGCCGGCCCAGCGCAACAGCGTGCGAACCGCGGCCTCGGCTTCGGCTTCGCTCGGCCGGTCGGTGATCGGCTTTTCCAGATAGGCGGAGGGGGGCATGAATTTCTTGATGACGGCATCCATAAAGGCGTCTCCCGTAGTTCCTCTCTCAGGAGGAACGAGTTGAACGGACCACGACCTTTCGGGTGTTAGAAACGTGCCCTGTTTCCAGCCCGTAAGCGGCGTGAACTGATTTGGGCAAAAACGAAGGCCTGGGTTGCCTTGTCCATACCCGACTACCAGCATTATATATGATCGTGCCGAGCGAAAGGAAGACCGTCAGCGGCAATCGCTGTTCGCTCGGCGGCGACGGATTGGAAAAATATGATCGACGACGTCTACAATGCGAAAATTCTGGGATTTGCCGGAAATATCGCGCGGATCGGCCGGCTCGACCGTCCCGACGCAACCGCGCGCGCGCATTCCAAGCTGTGCGGCTCGACCGTGACCGTCGATCTGAAGATGGATGATGGCGTGGTCACCGATTTCGCCCATGATGTGAAGGCCTGCGCGCTTGGCCAGGCGTCGTCATCGATCATGGCGCAGCATGTCATCGGCGCCAGCGCGGATGAATTGCGCAGCGTTCGCGAGACGATGCTAAAGATGCTGAAGGAAAACGGTGCGCCGCCCGAAGGCCGCTTCGCCGACCTCAGATATCTCGAACCGGTGCGCGACTACAAGGCGCGCCATGCCTCGACCATGCTGACCTTCGATGCGGTGGTCGACGCGATCGGCCAGATCGAGAAGAAGCGCGCCGAACAGGCAGCGTAGCCATCAAATGGCTACGGATCATACCCACCAGCATCAGAGGCCGCGATACACGCGCAACTGGCCCGGCCCGTGGCGCAAGACGCCCGGCCGAATCCTCGGCACGTCGCTCGTGCGCTTTTACCAGCTGACGCTGTCCGGCTTTGTCGGCAATTCCTGCCGGCATCTGCCGACCTGTTCCGAATACGCACATGAGGCAATCGCCCGCCATGGATTATGGGCGGGCGGCTGGATGGGGTTTTTCCGCGTGCTGCGCTGCGGGCCGGGCGGAACGCATGGCATCGACCGCGTGCCGGAGGTGCTGACTGAGCGCTATGTCTGGTTCACGCCGTGGCGGTACTGGCGGATTGGGAAAAAGCGCAGCGGCCCGGAAAGCTGAAGCGGGTAGAGAAGATCTGCAATCGGGCAGATCTTTACGATTTGCTAGGGTTAACCGCACGTTGCGCATTTAAGACAAAATCGAGACAAGACGCCTCGCTAAGCCGCTCCTGACCACCCTTCAGGAGAGATAGCCAAATGCGCCAGATAGACCGCCGTCCATTCGTTTTCGCCTTGGTTCTCTACCTCCTGGCCTGGCTGTTGGGTTTTACGATCCGCGCTCAATCCGCGCCGCTGAAAGACCTCGAATGCACGCTGATCCTGGATGCTGCGAGCGGCGAAACGCTGTATCGGCAAGGGATTTGTGACCAGCGCTTCAGTCCCGCCTCGACATTCAAGGTCCCCTTAGCCCTGATCGGCTATGACGCAGGAATCCTGAGCGACGAGCACACGCCGAGCTGGGACTACAAGCCGGAGTTCAAGGCGGTGAAGCGGGACCAGAAAACCGTCGACCCAACAATCTGGGAGAAGGATTCAGTGCTGTGGTTTTCGCGGGAAATCACTCGCCGGCTCGGCAGCGAGCGGTTCGCCGGCTACGTCTCGAAATTCGACTACGGCAACGCGGATGTTTCCGGCAACGCCGGCAAGAATGATGGCCTCACCCGGTCCTGGGTGAACTCTTCCCTCAAGATATCGCCGGTGGAACAGGTCGATTTCCTGCGCCGGCTGCTTGACCGCAAACTGCCGGTTTCGGACAAGGCCTATGCGATGACTGAGGCAATCCTGCCGACTTTCCAGGCAGGTGGCTGGACCGTGCAGGGCAAGACCGGGACCACACCACTTGGCGACAGCGCCGACAAGCGCTCGCTTGGCTGGTTTGTCGGCTGGGCGAACAAGGATGCTCGCAGCATTGTCTTTGCCCGCCTGGTAATCGATACGAAACGTTCCGACACGCCGAAGGGTCCTCAGACGCGGACGATATTCCTGAACAAGCTGCCGAATCTCATCAACAAGAGTAAGTGATCGGCCATTCGCCTTTACGGCACGGGAATCTGCCCATAAAAGACTGCCGCCGGACGCATCCGGCTTTTTACTTTATGCATGTCGTTGCCCAAAACCGCTGCACACTTTTGGGCGACATGCATTTCACCACCCGCGCTCGTTTGCGGGACTGGATAGGAGAACTCTATGCTGAATTCCGTTTCCCTGACATTTCCCGATGGCTCCGTCCGCGACTACGACGCGGCGATGACCGGCGCCGGCCTGGCGGAATCGATCTCGAAGTCGCTGGCCAAGAAGGCCGTTGCCTACAGCATCGACGGCACGTTGCGCGACCTTTCCGATCCGCTCGGCAAGTCCGGCAAGATCGAGATCATCACCCGCGAAGACCCGCGCGCGCTGGAGCTCATCCGCCACGACGCAGCACACGTGCTGGCCCAAGCCGTGCAGGAATTGTGGCCGGGTACGCAGGTGACCATCGGCCCGGTGATCGAGAACGGGTTCTACTATGATTTTGCCCGCAACGAGCCGTTCACGCCCGACGATTTCCCGGTGATCGAGAAGAAGATGCGCGAGATCATCGCGCGCAACAAGCCGTTCACCAAAGAGGTGTGGTCGCGCGAGAAGGCGAAAAAGATCTTTGCCGACAAGGGTGAGCGCTACAAGCTCGAGCTGATCGACGCCATCCCCGAGGATCAGGATCTCAAGATCTATGCGCAGGGCGATTGGTTCGACCTCTGCCGCGGCCCGCACATGGTCTCGACCGGGCAGATCGGCAGCGCCTTCAAGCTGATGAAGGTGGCCGGCGCTTACTGGCGCGGCGATTCGAACAACCCGATGCTGACCCGCATCTACGGCACGGCCTGGGCCGACCAGGCGCAGCTCGATGCCTATCAGACCATGCTGGAGGAAGCCGAAAAGCGCGATCACAGGAAGCTCGGCCGCGAGATGGACCTGTTCCATTTCCAGGAGGAGGGACCGGGCGTCGTCTTTTGGCATGCCAAGGGCTGGAGAATGTTCCAGAACCTGGTCAACTACATGCGCCGCCGCCTCGACGAGCAGGGTTATCAGGAAGTCAACGCGCCGCAAGTGCTCGACAAGAGCCTGTGGGAGACGTCGGGCCACTGGGGCTGGTACCGGGACAATATGTTCAAGGTGACGGTTGCCGGCGACGACACCGACGACGACCGGATGTTTGCGCTGAAGCCGATGAACTGCCCCGGCCACGTCCAAATCTTCAAGCACGGGCTGAAGTCCTACCGCGATCTGCCGGTAAAACTTGCGGAATTCGGCAATGTGCATCGCTATGAGCCGTCCGGCGCGCTGCACGGGCTGATGCGCGTGCGCGGCTTTACCCAGGACGATGCCCACATCTTCTGCACCGAGGAACAGCTCGCCGACGAGTGCATCAAGATCAACGACCTGATTCTGTCGACCTATGCCGATTTCGGCTTCGACGAAATCACCGTCAAGCTGGCGACCCGCCCCGAAAAACGCGTCGGCACCGACGCGATGTGGGATCATGCCGAGGGCGTGCTGCAGGACGTGCTCGACAAGATCGCGGCGCGGTCGGGCAACCGGATCAAGACGGGCGTCAATCCGGGCGAGGGAACGTTCTACGGGCCGAAGTTCGAGTATGTGCTGAAGGACGCCATCGGCCGCGACTGGCAATGCGGCACCACGCAGGTCGATTTCAACCTGCCGGAACGGTTCGGCGCCTTCTACATCGGCTCCGATTCGGAAAAAAAGCAGCCGGTAATGGTGCATCGCGCCATCTGCGGTTCGATGGAGCGCTTCCTCGGTATCCTGATCGAGAACTATTCCGGCCATTTCCCGCTGTGGTTCGCGCCGCTGCAGGTGGTGGTGGCGACGATCACCTCCGATGCCGACGATTACGCGGAAAAGGTCGTCGCGCAGCTGAAGGCGGCCGGACTGTTGGCGGAATCCGATCTTCGCAACGAAAAGATCAACTACAAGGTCCGCGAGCACTCGCTGGCCAAGGTTCCGGTCATCCTCGTCTGCGGCAAGCGCGAGGCGGAGGAGGAGACGGTCAACATCCGCCGGCTCGGCTCGCGCGACCAGGAGTCGCTCGGCCTTGGCCAGGCAGTGGCAATGCTTGCCGAAGAGGCGGTGACGCCGGACCGCAGGCGCAAACGAGCGGCCTGGCTCTAATGGCGCATTCCCTGTCGGTAGTGATCGGGCGGAGTTCCCGCCGACAGGGTTGACGTCGCAGACGCTTCGTATTGGCTTTTCGAGAGGGCGAGAATTCCGTCGCCGTCGACGGCTACTTTCTTTCCTGAGCGCTGACGAGGCAATTGGGCACTTGATATGCAAGGAAATGTGCACATATTGTGCAAACAAGTGCCATTGCAAGCGCCGGAGAAGATCAATGACAGTCGTTCAGAATACGCAGGCAGCCATGGTATCGGGCTTCGTGGAGAGCCTTCAGGAACCTCGCACGCCGTACATTTCACCAAAACGCTTTTCAAAGGCGCTTGGCGTCCAAGTGACGAACCTGGCCGATCTGACCGGTGTTCACCGAAACACGCTCCGCAATCCGGCCTCTGAGCGACTGCAAAGCCGGATGCGAGAAATGATCAAGGCGATCACGGCTGCGGCGACGCTCACCGGAGATATTAGCAAAGCAATTTACTGGTACCGAAACGAGCCGATTGCCGAATACGATCATAAGACTGCAGCCGAATTGGTGGCCGAAGGACATTTTGAAGCGGTGTTGAGCTATCTCCGCGACTTGGAAAACGGCGCGCGCGGATGAATCTCGTCCGCATCGGGCCGGACGAGGTCTTCCATCGCTATCTGACGCCGAGATGGGCGTATGTTCCGGTAAGCGGCGCTGGTGCGGCGATTGACGGAGGTAGGTTCAATAGACCAGGGATCGAAGCGCTTTATCTCTCGCGCGCGCCGCAGACGGCTCTCGAGGAATATCGTCAGGGTGCTTCAATAACTCCGCCAGCGACACTGGCGGCCTACAAGGTCACGCTGGATCAGGTTGTAGACTTGTCGACGGGATATGATCCAGTCGTCTGGGGTCCCGAATGGGCGGAATGGGATTGTGCATGGCGTCTTATCGCGCGTATCGACAAGAAGACGCCGCCCTCGTGGAACTCTCTGACACGCTGATCACCGCCGGCTGCCGCGGCCTGCTTTTTCCTTCACTGCAGCATGCGGGAGGCACCAATCTCGTTATATTCAGCGCCAATCTGACGGTCGATGATAAGGTAGAGGTGCACGATCCAGATGGTCGATTGCCGCGCGATCAGTCGTCGTGGCAATGACGGCTCATGGTGGTGGAGCGATCCACCGCCATTTTCACATGCCCGCCATTTTCATACGCTTGTCACGCCAGCCTTGTAACGAGCCCTCATGCTCAAGCTGAAGATGCGCGAAAGACCGTGTCCCGAGCTTTCCTACGCCAGCCCGCATCAGCCGGCTTTGGCGCGCTGGTTCATCCATTCGATCGAAGGCCTGTCCGGCCGCGACCGCTTCGCGGCCCTCTATGACTTTCGGCGCCGCCATGTGGTGCCGACCGGCGAGCGCGTGTTCAGCCGCATGCTGGAGCTGATCGATGTCGAGGTGCGGGTCGCCAGTCAATGGCCGCCGGCAGGATTGCCCGACACGCCGCTGGTGATCGTCGCCAACCATCCGTTCGGCATCGGCGACGGCATTGCGGTGCTCTCGCTGGCCGAGCAGCTTCAGCGCCCGTTCCGCGTCATGATCCACAAGGATCTGCTCAAGATCCGCGAGATGGAGCCCTATTCGCTGCCGATCGACTTTTCCGAGACCAAGGACGCGCTCAGGAATAACATGGCGGTGCGCCATGAGGCGGTGCGGTTGCTAAAAGAGGGCGTCATCATCGTCGTCTTCCCCGCGGGCGGCGTTGCCACCGCGCCGAAAGGTTTTGGCCGGGCGCGCGACCTGCCGTGGAAGATGTTTCCGGCCCGTCTTGTCCAGGATGCCAAGGCGTCAGTTGTCCCAATGCACTTTTCCGGCCAGAACGGCCGGCTGTTCCACCTGGTCAGCGGACCAATGAACCTGGCCGAGCATGAGGGGCGTGTGGCGAAGTTCGTCGGAAGGGCTTCGCTGACGCTTCGTACTTCGCTGCTCATCCACGAATTCGCGCGGCTGGCCGGAAAATCGATCGACGTGCGCGTCGGCGACGTGCTGGGATGGGACGAACTGGAGCCGCTGCGCGACCGCAAGACTTTGCTCGACCGCCTCCACCGTGGGGTTTTCGATCTGGCGCCGGCCGAACCGCGCGGCCGCGGCCAGTTCCTGCCGCGACGCATGCGCAAGGCGGCCTGATCGGCAAATCATACGCGGTGTCCGGATGTCTAGTCCGCGCCTTCCTGGGGGTCGATCGCCGAGGCCTCCGTGGCCAAAACCTCGATTTCCTTGTTCTGCCCGGCCACGACCGTAAAATCTTTCTGGTAGATGCGGTCGCGGTTCTTGGCGATGATGGTGTAGTCGCCCTCGGCAAGCACCATCGAAGCAAAAGCGCCGACGGTTTCCTGGATGGGATCGCCGGATTCGTTGAGCAACGACCAGGAGGTGTCGGCGATCGCCTCTCCGCCCGCCTCGCGTACCAGCTTCATAGTCATCTCCGCCGCACGATGCTCGACGGCCGCTTCGGTCAGCTTGCCGGCCTCGACGCGGATGTCGGAGCGGATGACCGCATTCACCGAGCCATAGGTCGAGACGACGTGGTAGACGCCCGCGTTCAGCCGCACGACGCTGTTCGGCTCGACGTCTGGTATGATCAGGGCGCGATCGTGATTGGCCTCGGCTTGGCCTTCATAGATCGAAAAGCGCAGTTTCTTCGGCGGTATGCGAACCCCTCCCGACAGCACGGCATCGAGCTTGAGGCCGCCGGCATCGAGCACGAGGCTTTCACGCTTGGCATCCTTGCCGACGGTGATGCGCTTGGTGGCGCCGGCCCGGCCGTAGGAGGCATGGACCAGATAACTGCCGGGCTCGAGCTGGAACACCGCGCTGCCGCCATGCGCGGAAGCGACCATCGGCAGCTTGCCGTCGCCGGTGGGTTCAGGCTTGAAGACGCGCCAGACGATGCCGCGCGTGATGTCGGTGCCCTTGTCGGTCAATTGCGCCGATAGCGTGATCGCCCCGCTGCTGCCCGATGCCAGCGGTGTGTCGCTTTTAGGAGGCGCATAGCTCGAAATTCCGGGAAGCTTCAGATCACCGAGGCCGTCCACATCCTGCGCGACGGCAAGCGAAACCGGCACCATCAACAGTGCGGCAGCGAGCCAGATCGGGAAAAGACGCAATGTCCCCTCAAACATGCCTTGCGTTGAAGCCCAAGGCGGTGGCAATTTCAAGGCTTAAGAGTCCGATCAGCTTCTGCTAGAGGGCTCTTTATCGGCGCGCCGCGCCAATGCCCGAGCCGCCCGATGCCCCGATGGTGCGCTTCAGCTCAAATTCCAAGGAGACTTGCGCCCATGGCGTCGCCGATCATCGACTTTCTGCTGACCCGAAATTCCGCGCCGATCCCGGAGTTGAAGGAACCGGCGCCCACCGACGCCGACATCGCGACGATGATCGCCGCCGCCTCGCGGGTGCCGGACCACGGCCGGCTCGAGCCCTGGCGCTTCATCCTCTACCGGGGCGTGGCACGCGTCGAGATCGGCAAGAAGCTGGCGACCCTTGCCGCACGGCGCGAAGGGCCGCTGCCAGAAGGCCGCCATAACCAGGAACTGGCGCGCTTTTCACGCGCGCCGCTGGTGATCGGCGTGGTGTCGAGCCCGAAGGAAAATCCAAAGATCCCGCAATGGGAAATGTTCCTGTCCGGTGGCATGGCGGCGATGAACCTCATACTATCAGCCAATGCGCTGGGCTATGGCACCAATATGATCAGCAACTGGTATTCCGACGTGCCGGAGGGCAGGGCGATCCTGGGGCTGGCGCCGCATGAGCGGGTCGTCGGCTTCGTCCATATCGGCACCTATCAAGGGCCGGCGCCGGAGCGGCCACGGCCTGATCCGGCAAAACTCTATGCCGATTATGCAGGGCCATGGGTGGGCTGAATGTTCTATGAGCCGGTAAAGGGGCATGGCCTGCCGCATGACCCGTCCAAGGCTATCGTGGCGCCACGGCCGATCGGCTGGATCTCGACGGTGAACAAGGCCGGCGAGGTCAACCTCGCCCCCTATTCCTTCTTCAATGCTTTTTCGACGCGACCCTTCCTCGTCTGGTTTTCGTCCGAAGGCGAGAAGGACAGCGCCACCTTCGCCGAAGAAACAGGCGAATTCGTCGCCAATCTCGTCAGCCGCGATCTCGCTGAAAAAATGGTCCGCACGGCGGTCGATGCGCCGCGCGGCGTGACCGAATTCGACTATGCCGATCTCACCATGGCGTCGTCGCGTCTAGTAGCGCCGCCCCGCGTCGCGGCGGCGCCCGCGGCGCTTGAATGCCGGGTGACGGAGATCTTGCGGCCAAAGGCGCTGGACGGGACACCGACCGGCGCCATCGTCGTTGCCGGCGAAGTCGTCGGCGTGCATATCGACGATGCGTTCCTGAACGACGGCATCTTCGATATCGCCAGGGCGGGCAATGTCGGCCGTCTCGGCTATATGGACTATGCCAGCGTCAGCGAGATATTTTCGATGCGCCGGCCTCGCTGGGGAAAAGATTAGGGCTGGGATAGAATTAAGCACCTGGTTCTTGACAAGGCCGGCTCGCTCACCTTCTAGCAGTTGGTAGTCCGGTGGCTAAACAGCAGTGCTGGCTATTGCGTTCGCCAATTCGTATTCCGTGAACGGCTTGCTGAGAGTTTTCATCTCCCGAGCGCCCGGCAGTTCAGCGTAGCCCGTGGCTATTATGACGGGGATATTCGGCCATTTATCCTTGATTGCGCCGTATAACTGCAGGCCAGTCATCTTCGGCATCGCGTGATCCGTTATGACGAGGTCGAACGGCTTCTCCTTCAGCAGATCAAGCGCTGCCGCTGCCGAATGCGCCTCCGCGACGGTATGGCCGAGGTCCTCCAGCATTGCAGCGGTGTTCAACAACACCAGGGGATCGTCGTCCACCGCCAGAATCCGCAGAGAAGCAGCCGTGATGGTATTCGGGCTGAAAGCATCCTGATCGCGCGCGCGATCCGATGTCGCGGTCGTTGTCGCCAACCACAGTTCAGCCGTCGTACCCGCGCCCTTGCGACTCCTGAGAATCACGCGTCCTCCCATCTGTTCCATCATCCCATGCACCATCGAGAGACCCAGGCCTGTTCCCTTGCCGACTCCCTTCGTGGTGAAGAACGGTTCCGTCGCGCGGGCAAGCGTTTCTTCGTCCATTCCTTCGCCGTTGTCTGTCACTGAAAGGCAGACGTATTGCCCTGGTGCCAAACCAGCATCCTGACTTTGGCCGATGCTTTCCTCCCGGGCGGAGATCAAGATCGTCCCGCCGTCAGGCATTGCGTCCCTGGCGTTGACGCAAAGATTAAGCAGTGCGAGTTCGATTTGGCTTTCGTCAACCATGACCTGGTTGAGCGAAAGCGGAAATCTGGTCTCTATAATCGCCCTCGAGCCTAACGACCGCTCCAACAACTCCTTCATTCCCTGTATCAGGCCAATAAGATCGACAGGCTTGGGGTCGAGTTGCTGCCGCCGGGCAAAAGCCAGCATGCGCTGCGTCAACGACGCGCCCCGTTGTGCGCCAAGCACAGCATTGTCGAGGAGACGCAATAGCTGTGGAGCGTCGGGCAGCCTTTTGCGAAGCAGCTCAAGACTACCCAGAACCGCCATCAGCAAATTGTTGAAGTCGTGAGCGACCCCGCCCGTCAGCTTGCCGATCGCATCCATCTTTTGCGAATGAAAAAGGGCCTCACGCGCCTGATCCAATGATTCCTGCGCCTTCTTGCGCTCGGTGATATCGCGCGTGATCTTGGCGAAACCAAGGAGCTTGCCGTCCTCGTGCCGAATTGCGTCGATGACCACGTGGGACCAGAACGTGGTGCCGTCCTTTCGTACCCGCCAGCCTTCCCGTTCAAATCGTCCATCACGAGCAGCGGTTTCCAGCGCACTTTGAGGGCTGCCTCGCTCGCGATCCTCAGGCGTATAAAACTGCGAAAAGTGCTTGCCGATTATTTCATCTGCCGAATAACCTTTGATGCGCTCGGCACCCGAGTTCCAGCTGGTGATTGTTCCTTCAGGGTCGAGCATATAGATCGCATAGTCCGTCACCCCCTGAACCAGACGTTGAAACTGCTCCTGGCTTTTGCGGAGTTCATCCACTGCCTTCTTTCGCTCGGTAACATCACGGGTGACTTCGGCGAAGCCGGTCGATTTACCGCTGAGGTCGCGGATCGGATCAATAACGACATGAGCCCAGAAACGAGTCCCGTCGCGGCGGACCCGCCAGCCTTCGCTCTCAAACTTGCCCTCGCGGGCTGCTATTTCCAGAGCCCGCGCGGGCAGACCGCTTTCCCGATCCTCATCCGTATAAAAGCGTGAGAAATGCTGACCAATGATCTCGCTGGAGGAATAGCCTTTGAACCGCTCGGCGCCTGCGTTCCAACTCGTCACGATCCCCGACGGATCCAGCATATGGATTGCGTAGTCGGTGACGGCCTGGACGAGGACGCGATAACGATCCTCGTGGTCCCTGTCGGTGGTCCTTTGAATCATCCCCCCGTCCATCTACTTGGCTTAACTGCATAGAATGCTACTGCGCTGCAATTTGTTCCAGGCGACCTTCACCAAGGTGAAAGGATCGCAACGGCGTGCGCGTTGTGGGTCCTGCTGGCGATGCGAAGGCCCAAACGGCATTTATTGGTAAATCGAGCTGATTACTTGCCTCGCACGGGCGTGGCGATTACAGAAACGAGATCGGGAGAAATCGATGCGCCTCAGACCAGCGGCCCAACAGATCTGCAAGCTGTCATCTTTCGAACGCATTTGATACCCGACGATGGCTTACGATTCCCAGACTGTTGGACACGAGGCGGACATGGCAGAGCGAAAGAGACAGCCCGTTGTAAGTTCCGGTATTGGCGGCTTGGACGAAATTCTTCGCGGTGGACTGCCCGCTTCGAACTTCTACATAGTGCAGGGCGATCCAGGGGCAGGCAAGACAACCACTGCCTTGCAATTTTTGCGCGCTGGGGTGGCGGCCGGTGAACGCTGCATCTATGTCAGTCTTTCGCAAACCGCCTCTGAACTCCAGGCGATTGCGTCTTCACACGGCTGGACGCTCGACGGAATTCGTGTCGAAGAGCTTTCAGCTTCTGAGACCGTGAGTGGCGCGGCCGATCAAAGCATTTTCCAGACCGCCGACCTTCGGTTGGATGAGACGCGCAAGACGATCGAACGCGCGATCGAAGAACACAAACCACACAGGCTGGTTTACGACTCCCTGCTTGAAATCCGGCTGATCACCGGCGACACGCCGAGGTTTCGCCGCGAACTGATTGGCTTCAAGGCCTTTCTGGCCAAGCGCGGCATTGTGGCGGTTTTGCTCGACACTCAAACGAGAGGCGGTGATCACAACGGCGAAGAGATCGAGGGTATTGCTCATGGCGTCATCCGGCTTGATAAATCGCTCGAGGATTATGGAGCCGTGCGCCGGCGTATTGAGGTCAGCAAGATGCGGGGCGTGCCGTATGCCGACGGGTATCACGACATGGCCATTCGCGAGGGCGAAGGCGTCGTCGTGTTTCCGCGGATTGTACCCGGGTCGCCTCCCGAAGTCGCCAAGCCGCAACTGATCAAATCTGGGGTCGACGCTCTCGACGAGATGTTCGGCGGGGGCCAAGAATCGGGAACGATAACGCTGGTGATCGGTCAGTCTGGGACTGGCAAATCAACGATGTCGTCGCTTTACGCCACAGCGGCTCTCCAGCGAGGCGAGAATGTTGCCCTGTTCCTGTTTGAAGAGCGGCTGGAAACCTTTTTTCGCCGGTCCGAGGGCTTGGGGATGGACCTGCGGCAGTTCTACAAGGACGGTCAACTCGTCATCTACGATTTCAGCCCGAACGAAATCTCGCCGGGCGAATTCGGCCAGATCGTGCAGCAAGTGGTCAGCCGCAATAATACTCGCGTTGTGGTGATTGATAGCTTCACCGGCTATCTGAATTCGCTGCCTCATCGCGAAAAAGCGGTGCTCGATATCCAGTCTCTCTTGAAGCATCTCGCACGTGCGGACGTGCTGACCATGCTCATTGTCGCTCAGCACGGGTTGCTCGGACAGAATGTCGGGATCGACGTGGATGTCAGTTTTCTCGGCGATACGGTGCTTCTTCTTCGCATGGCCGAGCATGAGGGCCGGCTAAGGCGCAACATCACGGTCGTCAAGAAGCGCCACGGCCCGCACGACCTCGATGTCCGGGAGCTCTTCATCGCGAGTTCCGGTGTTTCGGTTGTTGCCTATAATCCTTTGCCTGAGACGTGAGTGACACGGAGAACAACGGCCTGGAAACACTCGATTGGGCGCTCATTTTGGCGCCCTATCGCAAGGATGCCTCGTACATGGCCTCCCTGCTGCAAGAGCGCGGCGTTCATGCCAAAACTGCCAACACCGCAGATTTGGAGAATCTGCTTAAAGAATCCCCCGGAGTGCTTGTCGTTACGCATGAAGCCCTAGATCCAGCGGCAACCGCTACAATCGCCAGATTCCTTCAGCGCCAGCCGAACTGGTCGGAAATCCCAATCGTAGTCCTTCTCGACCGTGCGGCGTCCCAGTCGCGCATCCAGGCGGCCCTGAGTGCTGCTTGGCCACATTCACGCCAGATATTCTATCAACGTCCCGTGGCGGCGCTGGAACTGATAAGCGGCATCCAGTCCGCACTCCTCACCAGAGCCCGTCAGCGCGACGTGCGCGATTACCTCGAGCGGGAGACGGAGCTGCGGCGCGAGCTCAATCATCGGGTGAAAAACATCCTGGCAAGCGTCGTATCCATCTTCGAAATGACGCAGCGCGGCGCAACCTCGGCAGACGGCTTGGCGGAAGACTTCAAAGGACGATTGAGAGCGTTGTCGAATGTTCATTCTGCGGTCTTTGATGCAGGAGGTGAGACGGTGCCCTTGATGGATGTCCCGAATTCGATCCTTGCGCCGTACAGCTCGGACGGACAAAGCGGCATCAGCATTGAGGGACCTGAGGTGCCGCTTTCGCGCGAGGCCGCCACAACCCTCGCCCTCTGCCTTCATGAACTCGCGACAAACGCCATCAAATATGGTGGCTTATCCCAGCCCGAAGGCAAGGTTCGTTTGGAATGGAAGATCGCCTCGAGCCCGGAACCAACGCTGACGCTGAGGTGGACCGAATCGGGTGGGCCGTCGGTCGTCGAACCCTCGCGAGTAGGATATGGAACACGGTATATGCGCGCCGCTTTGACAAGCCTGTTTGGAGAGCCTCCTGATCTTATCTTCGCGCCGGACGGCCTGCATTTCTCGATCCGCGGTCTACTTTCCCGCCTCTCTCCAGAACCAACCGACTAGTCTGGCGGCACCGTTGGCTCGTTGCGGCGGGAAACGCCATGATCAGTGCTGCGCATGATGAGCGGCAGGCCTATCGGGCTGTTCCTGGTATCTGGTCGCCCGGTCAATTCGCGGAACTGATGAGCCGCCTCCCGGCAGGAACGCGAGCAGCCCCGTCGGAAGGGCCCGGCATCGCGCCATCAGACCAAATCAGGCCAAAACTCCGGTCGCCCTGGCGCGTGCCAGAAGCCGCTCGGCTAGCCGCAAATGCGGCCGGTCGTACATCTTGCCGCCGATGCCAACGACGCCGGGATTTCCAGCCGCCTCGAAAGCCTGGACGATCGCCAGAGAGTGCTTCACCGCCTCGGCCGACGGCGTGAAGGCGGCGTTGATGACCGGCACTTGCGCCGGATGGATCGCCATCTTGCCGGTGAAGCCGTCGCGCTCTGCCTCGGCGCATTCCGCCTCGAAGCCGGCCATGTCGCGAAAACTGGGGAAAACCGTGTCAATCGCCGCGACTTCCGCGGCAGCCGCGGCAAGGATGGTCATTGTGCGGGCAAAGCGGAACACATTGGTGTAGCGGCCATTCTCGTCGCGGGCCGTGCGCGCACCGATTGCTGCCGAGAGATCTTCCGCGCCCCAAGTGATACCGACAAGCCGCACGCTTGCGTTGGCGTAGGTCGCAGCCGCCAGCACGCCGGCAGCTGTTTCGGTGATGATCGGCAGGATTTTTATCGCACCATCCGGCAGCCCGCTTTCGGCCTCGTGCACTCTGAGCTTGGCCGAGAGATGCTGGACATCCTGTCCGCTGTTCGACTTCGGCAGCATGATGCCGTCGGGTTTCACTGGCAGGAGTGCCGCCAGATCGTCATCCGTTAGGCCGGTCGAGAGATCGTTGATGCGGACATAGATTGCGGATCTGGTTTGATGCCTTTGTTCGGGGATGAAGCGTGCGGCGACGTCTCGTGCCAGAGCCTTGTTTTGTGGCGCGACCGAATCCTCGAGATCGACGATGACCACGTCGGCGCCGGCGTCAAAGGCCTTTTCCAGCTTCTTTTCGGAATCGCCGGGAACGAACAGCAGCGAGCGCATCGGTCAGGCCGCCTTCTTCATCATCATCGCCTGCCTCGTGCATTTGGCGACGAGCACGTCGTTCTGATTATAGGCGCGGTGCTCGAATTCGACGATGCCGCGGTCCGGCTTCGACCTGGAGTCGCGCACCGACACCACCGTCGTCTCGACGCGGATGGTGTCGCCGTGGAAGACAGGATGCGGAAACACCGTCTCCTTCATGCCGAGATTGGCGATGGTGGAGCCGACGGTGATGTCGTTCACCGAAATGCCGATCATCAGGCCCAGCGTGAACAGCGAATTGACCAGCGGCTTGCCCCATTCGCTCTTTGCGGCGAAGTCGAAATCGATGTGCAGCGGTTGCGGGTTCAGCGTCATTACCGAAAACAGCATGTTGTCGCTTTCGGTGACGGTTTTCCGCAGCGTGTGCCGGAAGACATGGCCGACGACGAACTCTTCCAGATAAAGCCCGGCCATGCTCGATCTCCTCCGCTGCCGCATCGGCCTGAAAATCGGAATCGATGTTCGGAAAGCACGATGCGAAGATTCAAAGTGTTAGAGCGTACTTCTGTGCGTCCGCTCTAAGGGGTTGATAGGCGCTGCATACCGCGCTCGCAAGCCAGTTAACAAACATGGTGAACCGTTCGTAAACCATTTCTGCCTACGGTCTTCACTGGGGCGGGAACGGACTCGGGTTAGGGGCGTAGCGGACGGCATGGTTGTTTCGCATTTCCTGAAATGGATCTACACGGCCAAGGTTTCGGAGCGCGCTGCTGCGGCAAGCGCTCTGGCTCGCGCCTACATCAATGCCGATTTGCATTTCGAGGACCGCTGCGCGGCGGAGGCCGCGCTGACGCTGCTGCTCGACGATGCTTCGTCGAAAGTGCGGCTGGCTATTGCAGAGGCGCTGTCGATGAGCCATCACGCGCCGCTGCAGATCATCAGCGCACTGGCGTCCGATCAACCGGAAGTCGCAAGCCTGGTGCTGGCACGTTCGCCGCTGCTGACCGATGCTGATCTGATCGACCGCGTTGCCGGCGGCCAGAACGCGACGCAGAAACTGATCGCCGATCGTGCGCGCGTCTCCATGGCGGTTGCCGCGGCGATTGCCGAAATCGGCGAGCCGGAGGCCTGCGCCACGCTTCTCGCCAACAGCGGCGCCGACATCGCTTCGCTCAGCTTCCGCCGTATCGCCGAACGCCATGGCCATCTGCCTTCGATGCGCGAAGCGCTGATATCAGATGCGCGTCTGCCCGCCGACTGCCGGCATATGCTGCTGATTAAACTTGGTGAAACGCTTAAAGGCTCGCCGCTGGTGGTGGCGCTGATGGGCCATGCCAGAGCCGAGCGCGTCATGCGCGACGCCTGCGTCAAGGCTTCCCTGACGCTGATCGAAGGCACGCGCCAGGAGGAACATGCGGCGCTCATCGAGCATCTGCGCCTGCGCGGCGACCTGACCGCAAGCTTCATCATTCGCACCATCGCGCATGGCAAGGTCGATTTCTTCGGCTCGGCGCTGGTCGCGCTCAGCCAGCAATCCGAACCACGGGTGAGGGCGCTTCTGGCCGGCGGGCACGACGTGGCGCTGCAGGCACTGTTCCGCAGCGCCGGCTTGGCCGCGGCCACGCACGCGATCATCCTGCGTGCGCTGAAGATCTGGCGCGAGGTCGCCAATGGCAAGCGCCTTGCAGGCGTCCAGGAAGTCAGCTGGCTGATGCTGAAGGAATTGGGCGGGCAGTCCGCCGAAGGCGATCTCGCCGGATTGGTAAAATCAATCCATCTCGATGCGCTGCGCGAAAACGCGCGCGGCCATGCGCTGGCAATAGCGGCGGCCTGACACTCAAACGGACTGTCTGCGGTTGCCGGCAAGCCAGAAGCTCGGGCATTTTACAACACCCGAGCAAGAAATCAGGACCGGCCGATGTTCAGAATCGGTAATTGACGCCGAACTTCACGGTCGAGAACTCTGCCGTGGCGCTGAAGTCGGAGCCGTCGCTGTCGTAGCGCCAATCTCCGAGATCAGTGTAGAGATACTCGACCTTGGCAGTCCATTGCTGCGTGATGCCGTATTCAATACCTGCACCCACCGTCCAGCCGACCTGAGTCTCCTCGCCGTCTTGCAACGTGGGAGCATTTTCGATGCGTGCATCCACGCCTCCGATCGCCACACCACCGGTTACGTATGGCAGAATATTGTCGAAAGCATAGCCCGCCCTGCCGCGAATTGTGGCAAGCCAGTTGACTTCCGTCTCGCACGCGCCCGACCCGCAATTGAACGAGTTGAACAAAGCTGGCCCGTGGGAACCTTCTATGCCCGACCAGGCAATGTCTGCCTCGACGCCAAGAACGTATTGGTCCATCTGGTAGTTGTAGCCCAGGGCGACGCCGCCAATGACCCCGTCGATGTCCAGATCTCCCGTCTCACCGGGCGGATTGAGATGTTCGGTGTCACCAAAACCGTAGCCGATAAATCCGCCCAAATAGGCGCCGCTCCAGTTGTAGCCCGACTCAACGGGAAGTGTATCGATCACAGCGTCGGCCGAGATCGCAACCTCGGATGAGCCTATAACGAGAATGGATGCGAGAAGAATCTTGCGCATAATTTGCCCCCTAATATTGATATCAAACCACTACCTTAGACTGCTGGCTTTGGTCCATATGTGCGCTCTCCCTTCGCGGCGGTTGGACAACGGTTCCTCTTTTTTGTTGCAAATAGGACACGAAATTGCAGAAGTCGTCGGATTTCAAAGCAGCAGACTCAACTATTTCGGCGCTTTCAGCGCTGCTTGACACGACAAAGCATCACAGGCGTTGCCTCGCTTCGCACGGTGATGCCAGCCACATACTGCCTTGCAACAGTGACGGTCGCCGTTTGCGGTTCGCCGAACAGAAGACGCTCAGATGTCCAGCACTTCCGTCTCGGCGAATTCCGCACGTTCCTGGATGAAGCGGAAGCGGGCTTCCGGTTTGGTGCCCATCAGCGCGTCGACCGCATCCTTGGTCGCCGCCTCGGCGTCGATCACATCGACCCTGAGCAGCGTGCGCTTCCTCGGGTCCATGGTGGTTTCCTTGAGCTGGGCGGCCATCATTTCGCCCAGGCCCTTGAAGCGGCCGATTTCGACCTTGCCGCGCCCGGTGAACTCGGTCCGCAGAAGTTCGTCCTTGTGCGCATCGTCGCGGGCATAGGCGACCTTGCCGCCTTGCCGGATCGAGTAGAGCGGCGGCACCGCCAGATAGAGATGGCCGTCGCGGACCAGGCTCGGCATCTCCTGATAGAAGAAGGTGATCAGCAACGAGGCGATGTGGGCGCCGTCGACGTCGGCGTCGGTCATGATGATGACCCGGTCGTAGCGCAGATCCTGATCGCGGTATTTCGAGCGCGTGCCACAACCAAGCGCCTGGATCAGGTCGGAAATCTGCTGGTTGCCGGCAAGCTTGTCGTTGCCGGCGCTGGCGACGTTGAGGATCTTGCCGCGCAGCGGCAGCACTGCCTGGCTGGCGCGGTCGCGCGCCTGTTTCGCCGAGCCACCGGCCGAATCGCCCTCGACGATGAAAAGCTCGGCGCCGGCAGCGGCATTCTGCGTGCAGTCGGCGAGCTTGCCGGGCAGCCGCAGCTTGCGCACCGCGCTCTTGCGCGAGACTTCCTTTTCCTGGCGGCGGCGCACCCGTTCGTCGGCACGCGCGATCACCCATTCGAGCAGCTTCGAAGCTTCCTGCGGGTTGTCGGCCAGCCAGTGATCGAAGGGGTCTCGGATGGCGGTCTCGACGATCCTGATCGCCTCGATCGTCGCCAGCCTGTCCTTGGTCTGGCCGACGAATTCCGGCTCGCGGATGAACACCGACAGCATGCCCGCCGCCGAGATCATGACGTCTTCAGAGGTGACGATCGAAGCACGCTTGTTGCCGACCAGATCGGCATAGGCGCGTAGGCCGCGCGTCAAAACGTTGCGGAAGCCGGCCTCGTGCGTGCCGCCTTCGCCGGTCGGGATGGTGTTGCAGTAGGAATTGAGGAACCCGTCGCCGCCGAACCAGGTCACTGCCCATTCGAGCGAGCCGTGGCCGCCTTGCCTGTCGCTCTTGCCGGCGAAGATTTCGCGGGTGACCTGGAATTCGTCGCCGAGCGAGGCTTTCAGATAGTCCTTGAGGCCACCGGGAAAATGGAACTCGGCCTTGGCCGGCGTCGTGTCCTTCTCCTTGATCAGCGAGGGGTCGCAGGTCCAGCGGATTTCGACGCCGCCGAACAGATAGGCCTTCGAGCGCGTCATGCGGTAGAGCCGCGCCGGCTCGAATGCCGCACCCTTGCCGAAGATCTGCTCGTCGGGATGGAAGCGTATCTTGGTGCCGCGCCGGTTATGCACCTCGCCGAGCTGCTCCAGGCCGGTCACCGGAACGCCGCGCGAAAAACGCTGGCGATAGAGCTGGCGCCCGCGCGCGACTTCGACCTCGAGATGGTCCGACAGCGCGTTGACGACGGAGACGCCGACCCCGTGCAGGCCGCCTGAGGTTTCGTAGACCTTGCTGTCGAACTTGCCGCCCGAATGCAACGTGGTCATGATGACTTCGAGCGCCGGCTTCTTGAATTTCGGATGCGGATCGACCGGAATGCCGCGGCCATTGTCGGTCACGGCCAGATATCCATCGGCCGAAAGCTCGACATCGATGAAGGTCGCGTGGCCGGCGACCGCCTCGTCCATCGCGTTGTCGATGACCTCGGCGAACAAATGGTGCATCGCCTTGTCGTCGGTGCCGCCGATATACATGCCGGGTCGCCGCCGCACCGGCTCCAGCCCTTCCAGAACCTCGATGTCGGCGGCACTGTAGCTCTCGCTGCTGTCGCGGGATGCCGGGCGCTTCGCCGCCTGCACCAGCGGGTCAGCCGGGCGCGCGGTTGCGCGAACCGGTTGCGGCTGCTTGTCCATAGTGCCGAAAAGATCGTTATTGTCGTCCATGCTGGTCCTGGATTCCGATGCTGCGAATCACCACCCGATACTGCCACGCTTTTTGCGGGCAGGCGACGGAGGTTCCTGTTACGTTCGAGGATAGAGCCTCTTACTGCAAAACCATCCGACAACCAAGCGGCGGAAATGGGTCGAAAACTCCGGCCTCCAGGGGGTTGCCGCATCGGCCACCCTCATTGCGTGTGCGCGGGAATGAGGGGGCAGTCTGCTTCGCAGTCGGCTGGTTCTACTCCGCCGCCCCCAGATACTCCGACAGCGGCGGGCAGGAGCAGACGAGGTTTCGGTCGCCGGCGACATTGTCGATGCGCGACACCGGCGGCCAGTATTTGGCTGATGTGTCGGCATCACCGGCCGGGTAGGCCGCCTCCAGCCGCGAATAGGGATGGGTCCACTGGCCGGCCAGCGCCTCGGCCGCGGTATGCGGCGCATTGACCAGCGGATTGTCGGCTAGGGGCCATTCGCCTTTCGCCACCTTGGCTGCCTCGCCCGATATCGCGGTCATCGCCTCGCAGAAGCGATCGAGTTCGCTCTTGGGCTCGGATTCGGTCGGCTCGATCATTAGCGTGCCGGCCACCGGAAACGACATGGTCGGTGCATGGAAACCATAATCGATCAGCCGCTTGGCGATATCGTCAACGCTGATGCCGGAGCTCTCCTTGAGCACGCGGGTGTCGAGGATGCACTCATGGGCGATGCGATCGTGCCTGCCCTTGTAGAGGAGCGGGAAGTGCGGTGCGAGCCGCGTCGCCACGTAGTTGGCGGAAACGATCGCCGTCTCGGTGGCCTGCTTGAGGCCGGAAGCGCCCATCATGCGGATATACATCCAGGTGATCGGCAGGATCGAAGCGCTGCCGAACGGTGCGGCCGACACGGCATGGCCCGAGCCTTCGGTGACGTGGCCGGGCAGATACGGCTTCAGATGCGCCTTGACGCCGATCGGGCCGACGCCGGGACCGCCGCCGCCATGCGGGATGCAAAAGGTCTTGTGCAGGTTCATGTGGCAGACGTCGGCGCCGATGTCGCCGGGGCGAGCGAGGCCGACCAAGGCGTTGAGGTTGGCGCCGTCGAAATAGACCTGGCCGCCGTGCTCGTGGATGAGGGCGCAGAGGTGGCGCGCGCCTTCCTCGTATACGCCATGCGTCGAGGGATAGGTGAACATAAGCGCGGCGAGATTCTTGGAATGCTCGTTGGCCTTGGCACTCATATCGTCCATGTCGATATTGCCGTCTTCCAAGCAACGCACGACGACGACGCTCATGCCGGCCATCGCCGCACTCGCCGGATTGGTGCCATGCGCGGATGACGGAATCAGGCAGACGGTGCGGTGGCCTTCGCCGCGCGAGCGGTGATAGCTGCGAATGGCGAGCAGCCCGGCATACTCGCCCTGGCTGCCGGCATTGGGCTGCAGGCTGACCGCATCGAAGCCGGTGATCTCCGACAGCCAGCCTTCCAGTTCGCCGACCATCGCGCGATAGCCCGCCGAATGCTCGGCCGGCGCGAATGGATGCAGATTGGCGACGCTTGGCCAGCTCACCGGTATCATCTCGGCGGCGGCGTTGAGCTTCATCGTGCAGGAGCCGAGCGGGATCATGGCGCGGTCGAGCGCCAGGTCCTTGTCGGCCAGCCGTCGCAAGAAGCGCATCATCTCCGTTTCCGAGTGGTTTTCCTGGAAGACCGGCTGGCTGAGAAACGCCTTGCCGCGCGGCTTTCCGGGCATGGTGCTGCTGGTAACGGCGCCTGCCTTGGCGCCGAACAGTGCTGCGATGGTGTCCAGATCGGCAACGGTCGAGGTCTCGTCAAAGCTTATGCCGATGTGGTCGGCGTCGATGACGCGCAGCAATCGGCCGGTCTTTTCAGCAGCCGCGGCGATCGCGCCGGCTCTGCCTTTCACTTCCACCGTCACCGTGTCGAAGCGGCTTGCGCCAAGCACCGAAATTCCTGACGCGGTGAGACCGGCTGCCAGCCGGTTGGCCAATGAATGGATTCGGCCGGCAATCGCCTGCAGCCCGGCAGGGCCATGCCAGATCGCATAGGCCGTCGCCATGTTTGCGAGCAGCGCCTGCGCGGTGCAGATGTTGGAGGTCGCCTTGTCGCGGCGGATATGCTGTTCGCGCGTCTGCAGCGCAAGGCGATAGCCGGGCCGGCCCTTGCTGTCGGTGGACTGACCGACAAGGCGGCCGGGCATCAGCCGCGTCAGCCTGTCGGAAACGGCGCAGTAGGCGGCGTGCGGCCCGCCAAAGCCCATCGGCACGCCGAAACGCTGCATCGGGCCGACGGCGATGTCGGCGCCAAGCTTAGCCGGCGCGTCGGTCAGCGTCAGGGCAAGCGGATCGGCAATGAAGACGACCAGCGCGCCGATGGCGCGGGCCTTCTCGATTGCCGCCTTGTGGTCGCCGTAGACGCCAAATGTATCGGGCCAAGAGACCAGCAGAGCGGCGGTGTTGTCGTCGATCGTATCGCCGTCGACCTCGATGCCGAGCGGTTCAGCGCGGGTGCGCACGACGTCGAGCGTCTGCGGGTGCGGGGTGCCGGCAAGCGCCACCTTGGTCCGCTTGTCGCGATGATGGCGTAACGCAATTCCGACCGCCTCGGCCACCGCTGTCGCTTCATCGAGCAGCGAGGCAGACGCCACCGGCAGCCCGGTCAGCTCAGTGACCAGCGTCTGGAAATTGAACAGCATTTCGAGCCGGCCCTGACTGATCTCGGCCTGGTAGGGCGTGTAGGCCGTATACCAGGCCGGATTCTCGAACAGATTGCGCTGGATGACCGGCGGCACGTGGACGCAGTGGTAGCCGGCGCCGATGAAGCTCTTCAGAACTTTATTTTTCGCCATCGTCGCTGAAAGCTCGGCCAGCGCCTCCGCTTCGCTCGCGGGGGCGGGCAAGGCCAGCGGCCGGTCGAGCCGGATCGATTTCGGCACTGCCTGGCTGATCAGCGTCTCGACTGAGGGAACGCCGATCGTCGCCAGCATGGCTCTGACATCATTGAGGCCGGGGCCAATATGGCGGGCCGAGAAGGCGTAGGGTGCTGCGGTCATCTTCCTGGTCCTGCTATCAACCAATATGGGCTTTGTAGGCTGCCTCATCCAGGAGGCCTTCGAGTTGGCTTTCATCGGCCAGCCTCATCTTCCACAGCCAGCCGTCGCTGGTCGCCGCCGAATTGACCAAGGACGGGTCGGAGGAAAGCGAGGTGTTGGCCTCGGTGATCTCGCCGTCGGCCGGTGCATAGACGTCCGATGCCGCCTTGACGGATTCGACCACGACGGCCGTATCGCCCTTGGCCAGCTTTTTCCCAAGCTCCGGCAATTCGACGAAGACGAGATCGCCGAGCTGTTCCTGCGCGTAGTCGGTGATGCCAACGGTGGCGATACCGCCTTCGACGCGGAGCCATTCGTGATCTTTGGTGAAATAGGTCTTTGCCATGAAATTCATCCTTTGCGGTAGCGATGGGGCGTGAAGGGCAGGGGATTGATATCGACCGGGATTTTCGTCCCGCGAACGTCGGCGAAGAGTTTCGTGCCTGGTTTGGCCAGCGACGTCTGGACATAACCCATGGCGACCGGATGGGCGGCCGAGGGGCCGAAGCCGCCGGAGGTGACGTGGCCGGCGGGATTGCCGTCGGCGTCGAAAAGGGCAGCGCCGGTGCGCACCGGCTGGCGGCCTTCCGACTTCAGGCCGACGCGCTTCTGCGCCGGGCCGCGCTCCAGGATTGAACGCAATGCGTCGGCGCCGATGAAAGCGCCAGAGGCGCGAACCTCCTTCGGGATCGCCCACATCAGCCCGGCGCTGGCCGGGTCGATCTCAGGCGTGATGTCCAGTCCGTGCAGGCACAGCCCCGCTTCGAGCCGCAGGCTGTCACGGGCGGCCAGCCCAACCCACATCACGCGCTCGTCCTCGAGCAGTTTGGCGACGAGATTTCGCGCATTCGCTGCCGGCAGGCCGATCTCGAAACCGTCTTCACCGGTATAGCCCGACCGGCTCATGAACCAGTTCTCGCGGGGTTCAAAGCCGTGCATGAACAGCAGCGATCCGGTCTCGATGCCGGCGCGGGACAAGGCGGCCCAGGCTTCGGGTCCTTGGACCGCCAGGAAGACGCGGTCGAGTGCGTCCACCTTGGCATCGAAATTCTCGGCAAGCTCACGAAGGTGTTTTTCGTCGGCTTCGGCATTGCCGGCATTGGCGACGATCATGAAGCGCGCCTGGCCAAGCCTGGTGACGATCAGATCGTCAACGATGCCGGCCGCTTCATTGAGAAAGAACGTGTATTTGGATTGGGAAATCTCAAGTGCGCCGGCGTCGAACGGACAGGCTCGGTTCAGAAGCGCGACGCTGCCCGAGCCACTGATCTCGAACAGCTTCATGTGCGAGATGTCGAACAGCCCGGCATGCTCGCGGGTATGAAGGTGCTCCTTCATCACGCCGGCCGGATAGGTCAGCGGCATCGACCAGCCGGCGAACGCGCCAAAGCGCGCACCGGCGGCCACGTGCAGATCTTCGAGGGGAAGGTGTTTGGTGTCGTCGCCCGTCATGTCATCTCCAGAGTCGCACGCAATCGGCCGCGAATGGCGACCAGTCCGTGCCCCTCTGTCTGAAGCCTGAGAGACTCGCGCCCCGTAACTCTGTCGGCAGCGCTTACACCTTCGGCGCGGGGGCAAGCCCCGACTTTCCAGAGTGTCTTTCCCGTCTACGGTTCTTTTGCCTGAGAGATTTCGGGCGATTTCCCCTTCGGCGGCAGCTCTCGCTGCTCTCTCCCGCAAACAGGTAGGACTCAATTTGAGCCCTCGACTCGTCATCCATAACCTGTGGGCGACACCTTGTCACCTGCCAGCGACACCTTACCGACAAGTCTTCGCTAACCACGCCGTCGGGTTTTCTCAAGATACTGCTGACGTAGCGCCGGCGATGACAGCGACGGTGATTACTGAGCGTCGTTCCGGGTTCGGTCAAATGCCGCCGTACCAGTCGTAGCCATTGTCCTCCCAGTAGCCGCCCCTGCCGCCGCCGATAGTGGCGAAATCGTCGACCAGTTCGATCTTACGGAGATATTTCGGCATCTTGTAGCCGATCTGGCGCTCGACACGGACACGCAACGGCGCGCCGTTCTCGACCGGCAGCGGCTTGCCGTTCAAGCCATAGGCAAGGATCGTCTGCGGGTGACGGGCATCGATCAGGTCGATCGACCCGTAATATTTGATGTCGCCAGACAGGCTGCGGTCGATCGTGTCGAGGCAATGGAACATGACGTAGCGCGCCTGCGGCTTGACCACCGCCTGATCAAGCACCAGCGACAGCGGCGTGCCGGTCCATTTGGCGATGCAACTCCAGCCTTCGACGCAGTCGTGGCGGGTGATCTGGGTGCGACTTGGCATGTTCATCAGCTGCTCGCGGGTTAGCGACAGCGACTTTTCGACGAGGCCGGAAACCTCTAGCCGCCAGTCGGCGAAATTGTTGGCGAGCAGGCCCTTGTAGACATCGTCCTCCGGCGCGGTGACGCCGTTCGGCCGTTGCGGCTGGCGAATGTCGGCTTCGGTGAATTCCGGCGCCAGCGAATCGCCGGCGAGCAGGCGTTGCGCGCGCCAGGTTAGCCCGTTGGCGCCTTCGAGGAAGCTGCGCAGGCCGTCGCCGACGCGAAGCTGGCTGTCGAAGGCATCGCAACCCGACAGCATGATACCGGAGACGCCGAGGCTGGCCGAGGTCAGGAATTTCCTGCGGCTGATCACAAACTTCGCCATCTCACGCACTCCTCTCGGGCGTCTTGCTGCCAGGCGCCGGCGGGTCGGTTCGGTACCAGCCGGTGATGATGGAACGCAGCTCGTTGATCGGGCCGGCGGCGAAGATCATCAGGATATGGATGATGAAGAAGGCGACGAGCAGCAGCATCACGATGAAATGAATCGTCCGCGCCGTCTGCCGGCCGCCGAGCAGATCGTTGAGGAACGGCAGCACCGCGTTCATGCTCGGCGACATGGCAAGGCCGGTGATGATCATCAGCGGCAGCAGCACGAACATCACGCCGCCATAGGCCATCTTCTGCAGCGTGTTGTATTCGCGCGTGTGGTGGAACTTGAATTTGGCATGATCGACGATGTCTCGCGGCAAGCGCCTGAGATCGTCGATGCGTGGGACAAGATCGCGGCGCAGGTGGCCGTTGACCAGACTGGCGGCCAGCCAGATGACCAGTGCCGTGGTCAGTATCCAGGCGAAGAAGAAATGGACGACGCGGGCGGTGCCGAGATCGTAGTAGGAGGGGATCGTCGCCCAGGACGGGAAGGCGCGGGACGTCTCCCGCCCCGCTGGCCCCGACCAGCCGAGCACGCCGGTGGTATCGAAGCGTTTGCCGAAGATTTCGGTGTAGCCGCGCGGGCCGTTGGCGGTGTTCTCGGCGCCGATGGCGAAGACGGTGTTGTTATAGGCGAATCCCGACTCCTTGCCGATATAGAGCTGGGGGCGGGCGTTGAATATCTGCAGGCCGGAAAGCAGCATGAAGAACAGCGAAATGGCCCAGAGCCAGTGCGTCAGCCGCGTCCAGCGCGACTGCCGGTAGATCAGCGTCGCATCTTTCGGGAGGGCAGTATCTGGCCCGACGGTGGATTGGCTCCTGGCAACCGATTCCATTCTTTCGCGTTCTCCCGGCCGTTCAGGCGGCCTTTCCGGTCGTTCTCCTCCCAATACGTTGCCAGCCAAAGCGATGTTTCATCCGATCACGGAAATATTACGAGCTGCCCGATACTACTGGCTCCCGAAACTGACGGCGAGGTTGACCGCGGCGGCGACGATCACTGTATTGAAAAAGAACGACACGATCGAATGCAAAAGCACGATACGACGCATTTGCGTGGTCGAGACCGCGGTATCGGAGGTCTGCGAGGTCATGCCGACGGTGGTCGAGAAGTAGAGGAAATCCCAGCCGTCCGGCTGCTCCTTACCGGGAAATAAAAGGCCGCCCACGGGTTTTTTCTGCTTCGCTTTGCTGCCGTGATCGGTCTCTTCGTCGTTCAGCCAGTAAACATGTGCGTAGTGCAGGGCCGTCATGGCATGGATGGTGAACCAGCCGAGCGGGATCGACAGCAGTGCGAAGGTGAGTTCGACAGGGTGCGCGCTGCCCTCGCGATTGATTAGTTCGAACAACGAGACGATGGCGACGGCGACGACAATCAGCGTCACAGCGAAGATGACCAGCACCGGCTGGTCGGTGGTGCGGGCATTCTTGCTCAGATAGCGGCCGGTGAGCAGCGGCATCTGGGCGACGACGATGACGGTGTAGGCGGCGAAAAACGCATTGGCGCCGATCGAAAAGGCGAGCGGAGTGCGCAAGATCAGCGCGATCGCCAGTGCCACCACACCGATGCAGGCCGACACCGCGAACTGCATGTGGCGGTGCAGTGGTTTCTTCAGGGGCATCTCGGTCGTCATGGCCCGGCCTCTGATGGTGGTTCGCCCTACCGCCGATCGTCTTCATTAAGACTCGGCATTATAGCACTTTTGATTGTGCGCATGATGCGGAAGATCAATTCCGATTTTGCTGCGCTGATCTCCGATTCAAAGCGCTAGCCCGGTGCGGCGGATTTCAACGCACGCCGCAAGATGCGGTCGAGCTCGCCGAGAAACCGCGAGCGGTCCTGCGGCGCGAAACTGGCATTGTAGCCCTTGGTTTCGCCGGTCTCGCGCAGATGCTGCTTGAGGTCGCGCATCGCCACCGCCATGCCGATGGTTTCGGGCGTGAACGGGCGCCCGGTCGGCCCAAGCACATGGGCGCCGAGTGCCACCGTGCGGGCGGCAAGCGGGATGTCCGATGTCACAACGATGTCGTTGGGCTTGGCATTGTCGACGATCCAGTCGTCCGCCGCGTCGGCGCCTTTGGACACGACGACGTTGCGGACCATGGGATCGCGCGACGGGCGCAGGCCGCCATTGGAGACGAAGGTGACGACGACGCCATGGCGCTCGGCGACTTTCTCGACCTCGGCCTTCACCGGACAGGCGTCGGCATCGACGTAAATGGCGGGTGCGGGCATGGTTCGTTCCAACGCGTATGAGGCTTCCAACCCATGTTGGAATGACCACTGTCGATGCAGGCGCTGCCCCTCATTGCCCTGCCGGGCATTTCTCCCCGTATAGTGACGGGGAGAAAGACGCCTTCGAAAAAGGATTTCGCCAATCTTCAGCGTGGCAGAAAGCGTGCCGACGTTGCGATCAGCCCCTTCTCCCCGTCACTATACGGGGAGAAGATGCCGGCAGGCAGATGAGGGGCAGCACAAACCTGAAGCGATTTGCCTTGCTTCCCCGCCACGTCGCGATTTCTCAGTAAACCACCACGCTCCTGATGCTCTTGCCCTCATGCATCAGGTCAAAACCCTTGTTGATGTCCTCCAGCTTCAGCGTGTGGGTGATCATCGGGTCGATCTCGATCTTGCCATCCATGTACCAGTCGACGATCTTCGGCACGTCGGTGCGGCCGCGCGCGCCGCCGAAGGCGGTGCCTATCCAGGTGCGTCCGGTGACCAGCTGGAACGGCCGCGTCGAGATCTCCTGGCCGGCGCCGGCAACGCCGATGACGACCGACTTGCCCCAGCCGCGGTGCGATGCTTCAAGGGCCTGCCGCATCACCTTGGTGCTGCCCGTGCAGTCGAACGTATAGTCTGCGCCGCCGATCTGGTCGGCGCCGCGCTTGGTCATGTTGACGAGATAGGGCACGATATCGCCGTCGATCTCCTTCGGATTGACGAAATGCGTCATGCCGAATCTCTCGCCCCATTCCTTCTTGTCGTTGTTCAGGTCGACGCCGATGATCATGTCGGCGCCGGCAAGGCGCAGCCCCTGGATGACGTTGAGGCCGATGCCGCCGAGGCCGAAGACGGCGGCCGTGGCGCCGATCTCGACCTTCGCCGTGTTGATCACCGCGCCGATGCCGGTGGTGACGCCGCAGCCGATGTAGCAGATCTTGTCGAAGGGCGCGTCGGGATTGACCTTGGCCAGCGCGATCTCGGGCAGCACGGTGAAATTGGAGAAGGTCGAGCAGCCCATATAGTGGAAGATCTTGTCCTTGCCGATCGAGAAGCGCGACGAGCCATCCGGCATCAGGCCTTGCCCCTGCGTGGCGCGGATCGCGGTGCACAGATTGGTCTTTCTGGACAGGCAGGACGGGCATTGCCGGCATTCCGGCGTGTAGAGCGGGATGACGTGGTCGCCCTTCTTGACCGAGGTGACGCCCTTGCCGACATCGACGACGATTCCCGCACCCTCATGGCCGAGGATCGCCGGAAAGATGCCCTCGGGATCGGCGCCCGACAACGTGAATTCGTCGGTGTGGCAGATGCCGGTCGCCTTGATCTCGACCAGCACCTCGCTGTCGCGCGGGCCGTCGAGGTCGACCTCCAGGATTTCCAGCGGCTTTCCGGCGGCGACTGCGACAGCGGCACGGGTTTTCATCAGCATCTCCTCTCAGGGCAAATCTGCAAGCGGCCGAGCATTAGCGTATCTGCAGGTTCTGGACTATGGGACGAATTGACAGTCGTAGCCGGGTTTTGGTCGTCACTTGGCGACTTGCGCCCGGGATATACGCCAACTTGCCTTGACCGGCCGGGCGAAGCCCATAAAAGAAAGGCAGCCGAGGGAACGCGACCCGCATGTTCACAAAAATCCTGATCGCCAATCGTGGCGAGATCGCCTGCCGCGTCATCAAGACGGCGCGCAAGATGGGCATCGCCACCGTCGCGGTCTATTCGGATGCCGATCGCGACGCCGTGCATGTCGAGATGGCCGACGAGGCTGTGCATATCGGGCCTTCGCCGGCCGCGCAGAGCTATCTGGTGCCGGAGAATATCATAGCCGCCTGCAAGGCGACCGGTGCTGAAGCCGTGCATCCCGGCTACGGGTTTTTGTCCGAACGCGCATCCTTCTGCGAAGCGCTGGAGAAAGAAGGCATCATCTTCATCGGCCCGAAACCCAAAGCGATCAGGGCGATGGGCGACAAGATCGAATCGAAGAAATTCGCCAATGCTGCAAACGTGTCGACGGTACCCGGCTGGCTTGGCGTCATCGAGAACGCCGGTCATGCCGAGAAAATAGCCGGCGAGATCGGCTATCCCGTGATGATCAAGGCCTCGGCCGGTGGCGGCGGCAAGGGCATGCGCATCGCCTGGAGCAAAGCCGAGGTGCGCGACGGGTTCGACCGCGCGCGGTCGGAGGCCAAAAGCTCGTTCGGCGACGACCGCGTCTTCATCGAGAAGTTCGTGGTCGATCCGCGCCACATCGAGATCCAGGTGCTGGCCGACGCGCATGGCAACGCGCTTTACCTCGGCGAGCGCGAATGCTCGATTCAACGCCGCAACCAGAAGGTCGTCGAGGAGGCGCCTTCGCCTTTCCTCGACGCCAAGACCCGGAAAGCCATGGGCGAGCAGTCGGTGGCATTGGCCAGGGCGGTCGACTATGAGAGCGCCGGCACGGTTGAGTTCATCGTCGACAGCGAAAAGAACTTCTATTTCCTTGAAATGAATACGCGATTGCAGGTCGAGCACCCGGTGACCGAGCTCGTCGCGGGCATCGACCTGGTCGAGCAGATGATCCGCATAGCTGCCGGCGAAAAGCTCGCTATCAAGCAAAGCGACGTCAAGCTGAACGGCTGGGCGGTGGAAAGCCGGCTCTATGCCGAGGACCCGTATCGCAATTTCCTGCCGTCGATCGGCCGGCTGACAAGATACCGGCCGCCGGAAGAGGGACAGTTCGGCGAAATCGTTATCCGCAACGATACCGGCGTCACCGAGGGTTCGGAAATCTCGATGTTCTATGACCCGATGGTCGCCAAGCTGTGCACCTGGGCGCCGACGCGGATCGCGGCAATAGACGCCATGTCGGAAGCGCTCGACAGCTTCGTCGTCGACGGTATCGAGCACAACATACCGTTCCTGGCGGCGCTGATGCAGCATCCGCGCTGGCGGGGCGGGCTGATATCGACCGCCTTCATATCAGAGGAATATCCTGATGGCTTCGCGCCGATCGTGCCTGATAGCGAGGAGAAGGCGGTGCTCGCAGCGATCGCCACCGCGGTCGAACTGCTGCGCCGCGACCGGCTCGACCGGCTCGGCGGGCGGCTGGCGCCGCATTCGGGTGTCCTAAAACGCGACTGGGTGGTCAAGATCGGCAAGGTTTACCTTTCGGCCTCCGTTATCGAAGGCATGATCTCCATTCCGATGGCGATCGATCTGTCGATCGACGGTGGCAAGGCGCTGACGGTGGCGTCCGACTGGCGGCCGGGCGATCTCATCTGGCGAGGCACGATCGGCGACCGCAGAATCGCGGCGCAGATCAGGCCGGTGCCGAACGGATTTCGCATCGCCTGGAAAGGCATGTCGGTGACCGCACGCGCCATGCTGCCGCGCACCGCCGAGCTCGAAAGGCTGATGCCGGAAAAAGTGGCGCCCGACACCTCGAAGATGCTGCTCTGCCCGATGCCCGGCCTCGTCGTGTCGATCGCCGTTGCCGAGGGGCAGGAGGTCAAGGCCGGCGAGACGCTGGCCGTGGTCGAGGCGATGAAGATGGAAAACGTGCTGCGCGCCGAGCGCGATCTCACCGTGTCGAAACTCAATGCGAAGCCGGGCGACAGTCTCGCCGTCGATGCGGTGATCATGGAATTCGCGTGAGGATCGATGCCGTCACTTGTCACGTTGAATCACCGACAGTTACAAGGCAATCGCATTGGTTGGCGCTGCCCCTCATTGCCCTGCCGGGCATTTCTCCCCGTATAGTGACGGGGAGAAAGAGGCCTTCAAAGGATTTCGCCAATCACCAGCGTTTGCAGAATGAGTCCAAAGGTTGCGACCAGCCCCTTCGCCCCGTCACTATACGGGGAGAAGGTGCCGGCAGGCGGATGAGGGGCGGCGCCAGCGTCGACGATTGGCCGGTCGAACGCCCGCTCTCGCTGGACTCGCATCGTCCAGTGCCGGACAATACATCTTCATCGGCTGAGTCCTTTCAAGCGGCGCTAAAAATCCATGGCGAATGAGACACTTCCACGCGACCCCTTGCGTCGTGAGGCCTTCATGAAGGCGTCGCGGCCGGAAGCGCCTGCGCGGCCGTTCATTCATCTGCGCGTGCATTCGGCCTATTCGCTGCTCGAAGGCGCCTTGCAACTCGGCACCGTTGTCGGTCATGCGGTGAGGGATGACGCCCCGGCCATCGCCGTCACCGACACCAACAATCTGTTCGGCGCGCTCGAATTTGCGCAAAAGGCGGTGAAGGAAGGCATCCAGCCGATCATCGGCTGCCAGACCGCTCTCGCCTTTTCCGGCGAAGCCAGCGACAGCCAACGCGACCGTAGGCGGCAAGGTCCGGAGATGCGGCCGGTGGTTTTGATCGCGGCGACCGAGGCCGGCTACAGCAATCTGGTCAGGCTGGTCAGCCGAGTCTATTTGGAAACGCCGCCCGGCGAGGCCGTGCATCTGACGACCGAGATGCTGCAAGGCCATTGCGACGGCCTGATCTGTCTCAGCGGCGGGCCGCGCGGCCCGATCGGCAACGCCTTGAAAGAGGACCGCCGCGATCTTGCCGAGACGCGGCTTTTGGCGCTCAAGGCGCTGTTCGGCGACCGGCTCTATGTCGAGCTCGAGCGGGTTTCCGGTTATGACCGGGCCATCGAGAAATCGTCAGTCGATCTCGCCTATACCAATGACTTGCCGCTGGTCGCCACCAATGAGGCGTTTTTCTCCTCGCGCGATGACTATGAGGCGCATGATGCGCTGATCGCCATCGCCGAGGGTTCGGTCGTCGCCGTCGACAACCGCCGCCGCCTGTCGCCCGACAATTTTCTGAGAAGCCAGGCTGACATGGCGAGGCTGTTCGCCGATCTGCCGGAAGCGATCGACAACACCGTCGAGATCGCGCTGCGCTGCTCCTACTATCCCAAGACCCGCAACCCGATCCTGCCGCGCTTTGCCGGCGGCGATGTCGCCGACGCCGATGCGGCGGTGAAGGCCGAGGCGCAGGAGCTTGCCAGACAGGCGCATGAAGGGCTGGAGGCGCGGCTTGCGGCGCACGGCCCGACTCCTGGCTATACGGTCGAACAATATCGCGGAAGGCTGGATTTCGAGCTCGGCGTCATCGAGAAAATGAAATATCCCGGCTATTTCCTGATCGTCGCCGACTTCATCAAATGGGCGAAGGCACAAGGCATTCCGGTCGGGCCGGGCCGCGGTTCGGGCGCCGGCTCGCTGGTCGCATATTCGACGACGATCACCGACATCGATCCGCTGCGCTTCTCGCTGCTGTTCGAGCGCTTCCTCAATCCCGACCGCGTGTCGATGCCCGACTTCGACATCGATTTCTGCCAGGACCGGCGCGAGGAGGTCATCCGCTACGTCCAGCAGAAATACGGCCGCGACCAGGTCGGCCAGATCATCACCTTCGGCACGCTGCAGGCCCGCGCAGTGCTGCGCGATGTCGGCCGTGTGCTGCAGATGCCTTATGGCCAGGTCGACAAGCTCAGCAAAATGGTGCCGTCGAACCCGGCCAATCCGGTCAAGCTCGCCGATGCCATTGCCAACGAGCCGCGCTTTGCCGAAGAGGCGGAGCGGGAGCCGATCGTGCAGACGCTGCTCGACATGGCGCAGAAGCTGGAAGGGCTCTACCGCCACGCCTCGACGCACGCCGCCGGCATAGTCATCGGCGACCGGCCGCTGTGGGAGCTGGTGCCGATGTACCGCGACCCGCGCTCCGACATGCCGGTCACCCAGTTCAACATGAAGTATGTCGAGCAGGCCGGGCTGGTGAAGTTCGACTTCCTCGGCCTGAAGACGCTGACGGTGCTGGAGACCGCGGTCAAGCTGATCCGCCGCCGCGGCATCGAGATCGATCTCGCCCATATTCCGCTCGACGACCCCGATACCTACGCCATGCTGTCGCGCGGCGAAGTGGTCGGCGTGTTCCAGGTGGAAAGTGCCGGCATGCGCAAGGCGCTGATTGGCATGCGGCCCGACTGCATCGAGGACATCATCGCGCTGGTCGCGCTTTACCGGCCGGGACCGATGGAGAACATCCCGACCTACAACGCTAGAAAGCATGGCGAGGAGGAGATGGCGTCGATCCATCCGAAGATCGACCATCTGGTGAAGGAGACGCAAGGCGTTATCGTCTACCAGGAACAGGTGATGCAGATCGCGCAGGAGCTTGCCGGCTATTCGCTAGGCGAAGCCGATTTGCTGCGCCGCGCCATGGGCAAGAAGATTCGCGCCGAGATGGACAAACAGCGCGAGCGCTTCGTTTCGGGCGCGGTCAAGCGCGGCGTCGGCAAGCCGCAAGCCGACTTCATTTTCGACCTGCTGGCAAAGTTCGCCGACTACGGTTTCAACAAGTCGCATGCCGCCGCCTATGCCGTCGTCTCCTACCAGACGGCCTATCTGAAGGCGCACTACCCGGTCGAGTTCCTGGCCGCGTCGATGACGCTCGACATGGGCAACACCGACAAGCTCGCCGATTTCCGGCAGGATGCGCTGCGCCTCGGCATCGACGTCGTGGCGCCTTCGGTGATGACCAGCTTCCGCGCCTTCGAAGTCGGCGAGAACCGGATCTTCTATTCGCTGGCCGCGCTCAAGGGCGTCGGCGACGCGGCGGTCGAGCATATCGTCGCCATGCGCGGCGAAAAACCGTTCAAAAGCCTCGCCGATTTCTGCGAAAGGGTCGATCCGAAGATCGTCGGCAAGCGGGTCTTCGAAAGCCTGATCATGGCCGGCGCGCTCGACTGCTTCGGCCACGACCGCGCCGCGATGATGGCGGGCGTCGAGCGGATGATGGGGCTGGCGTCGCTGGCGCAGCAGAATGCAATGTCGGGCCAGCACGACATTTTCGGCGCTTCGCTCGGCGCACAGTCGCAGGCGCTCAATCTGCCGGCGACCGACCCGTGGCTTGCCGCCGATCGCCTGCACCGCGAATTCCAGGTGGTCGGCTTCTATCTCTCCGCGCATCCGCTGGACGAATACAAGGCGGCGCTGCAGAAGATGCGGGTGCAGAACTGGGCCGAGTTCTCGGCCGCCGTCAAACGCGGTGCTGCCGCCGGGCGGCTTGCCGGCACTGTCACCACCAAGCAGGAGCGCAAGACGCGCACCGGCAACAAAATGGGCGTCGTGCAGTTCTCCGACACGTCGGGCCAGTATGAAGCAGTGCTTTTTTCCGAAGGTCTGGCCCAGTATCGCGACCTGCTCGAGCCCGGCCGATCGGTGGTGATCACCGTTTCGGCCGAGGACAGGCCCGAAGGCGTCAATCTGCGCATCCAGACCGTGCAGTCGCTGGAGGACGAGGCAAGCCGCATCCAGAAGGCCTTGCGCATCTTTGTCAGGGATGACCGACCGGCGTCGGCGATTCAATCGCAGCTTACTCAACGCGGCGACAGTCAGGTGAGCATCATCGTCATCAAGGATGAGGCGCAGGGCGAGGTCGAGATCGAACTGCCCAACCGTTACCGCGTCTCGCCACAGATCGCGTCGGCCATGCGCGCCGTGCCGGGCGTGGTGGAAGTGGAGCTGGTGTGAGCTAACAACCGTATTCCGCCAGCCTAGCGGCATTGCCCAGTGACAATGCCGCTGCTATTGTGAGTTCGGCGGCCTGGGTCTTTTTGGCGGCCGGGGGAGCGGGTCATGGATGAGCGGGATGCCGCTGCCGAACTCCAGAAAATGGTCAATGGGTTCCAGGTATCTCAGGCCATATGCGTCGCCGCCACGCTGGGCATCGCAGACCATCTCAAGGACGGAAAACGCACCAGCGGCGAACTTGCCGCGCTGACCAATACCCATCCGCAGGCACTCTATCGCCTGCTGCGCGCCCTTGCGTCGGTCGGCGTGTTCCATGAAGCGGAAGACCGGGTCTTCTCGCTGACCCAGATCGGCGGCGCGTTGCGATCCGACGTTCAGCATTCGGTCGCACCATGGGCGATCTTGGCCGGACGGCCGTATTTCCGTCAGGCATGGAGCGACCTGCTGCACAGTGTCAGCACCGGCGAAAACGCCTTTCGCCACGCTCATGGCAAGGGCGTTTGGGAATACCGAGCGGAGCACCCGGAAGAGTCCGTCATCTTCGACCGGGCGATGACGGCCATGTCGCGTGGTGTCGCCGCCGCCGTGCTTGCGGCCTATGACTTCCGGCCGTTCGCTGTCGTCATGGATGTCGCGGGCGGGCAGGGCGCGCTACTTGCCGAAATCCTCCGCCGCAATCCCGGCCAGCGCGGCATTCTTTTCGATCAGCCGCAGGTGGTGTCGAAGGCCGGCCCGGTCTTTGAGGTTGCGGGCGTGGCCGATCGCTGCGACGTCGTAGCCGGCGATTTCTTCGTCTCGGTGCCCGAGGGCGCCGATGCGATTGTGCTTAAATGGATCCTGCATGACTGGGACGACGACACAAACATCCGGATCCTGAAAACCTGCCGCCGGGCGATGCGCCCAGAAGGCAAACTGCTGGTGCTTGAGAGCATTCTGGCGCCGCCCAACGAAGGCCCCAGTGCAAAATTCGGCGATCTGAACATGCTGGTCATGCCGGGCGGGCAGGAGCGCACGGCGGAAGAATTTAGGTTGCTGCTTGCGGCGTCGGATTTTCAGGTCGCCAATATTGTTGAAGCCGGACCTCGCATCAGCATCATCGAGGCGGAACCGGCCTGATTGCTTTCCAGGCCCGAAACTCTCCGGATGTTCTCAAGCCACAGCGGCTTCTGCTCTGCCCACTGGACGGCTGTCGCAGCGAACGCTATCGCAGTTGTCATGAAGGCGCCAGACAAGGACGGAGCGCAGGAGTTTTCAGCCTTGGCACGGCTGCGCGGCACGCTGCGCAAACTCTATCACGGGCGCACGCCCGCGGCTTTCCGGTTTCAACTGGCCGCCATCGTCATCGACCTTGCCATCATCGCCTTCTTCATCGCCACACCGGTGATCCAGGAATCATCCTCGTTCCTCTGGCTGGATTATTCTGTCGCAGCCCTTGTCGCCGCTGACATGATTGCGCGGCTGCTTGCCTCAAACGACATGCTGCGCCTGATGAAACAGCCGGCGTCGTGGGTCGATGCCTTCATCCTGCTGACGCTGCTGATGCCTTCAGCGCTGGCCAATCTGGGTTTCCTGCGCATATTGCGGCTGTGGTCGCTGTCGCGCAGCGGCGCGCTGTGGCGGTTTTTCGAGATGCGCGGCCTCAAAAAATGGCGCGAGGCGAGCCACGCAGTCATCAATCTGCTGACGTTCCTCCTTGTCATCACCGGTTTTGTCTACACCTTCTTCTTCCGCACCGGGGCCGGTCTCGAAGGCTATGTCGACGCGCTCTACTTCACCGTAGCCACGGTGACCACGACCGGCTTCGGTGACATCGTACTGCCGGGTATCGCCGGCAAGCTCACCGCCATCGTCACCATGATCATCGGCATATCGTTGTTCGTCAGGCTGGCGCAGGCGCTCTTCCGCCCCAACAAGGTGTTTTTTCCCTGCCCGCAATGCGGCCTTCAGCGGCATGAAGCCGACGCCGTCCACTGCAAGGCTTGCGGGCAGATTCTCAATATTCCCGACGAAGGCAACTGAGATGCGAGACTAGTGCGCAGTTTTGGTGGAGCCAAAACCGCGCACTAGCTCTTCGCTTTAATGCATTTTGTCGGACGCCAAATGAAAACGCTTGGCTGCAAAAAATGCTACGACGCTGCAACTTCCGCAGGTTTGGTTGCTTTTTTCTGCAGATTGAGCAGATTGCCCAGCAGGATCAGCAAGGCGCCGCCGGCGGTGAAGGCGTCGATCTGCTCCTGATAAAGCAGCCGGCCGATCAGCGCCGACAGCGGCACGCGCAAAAAGTCCATCGGCGAGATGACTGTCGCGTCGGCGTAGGCGAGTGCGCGGGCCATGCAGAAATGCGACGACATGCCGGTGAAGGCGATCAGCAGGATCCACGGCCACAGTTCAAGCGGCGGGTTGCGCCACTCGTAGAGCGCCGGGATAAGACCGAGCACCGACTGGATGACCAGCATCCAGAAGATGATTGACACGACGCTGTCCGTCCGCGTCAGCGATTTGACCAGGACCACAGATATGCCGAAGCAGACCGCGGCACCCAGCACGACGATATGTCCCGGATCGACGGAGCCGACGCCCGGACGGACGATGATCACCACACCGATCAGTCCGAGCACGATGGCCGCAAGTCTTGGCCGGCTTAGTCTTTCACCAAGAAAGCCGACCGCCAGAATGGCCGTCCAGATCGGCGTCGTGAATTCGATGGAGATCAGCACGGCCAGCGGGATCAGCGTCAAGGCGTATAGCCATGCCGCCTGGCCGACAAAATGGACGACATTGCGGGCGATATGAGCCAAGGGGCGTTTGGTGCGCATTGCCGCAAAACCGCCTGATATCATCACCAGCGGCAGGAGGATGAAGAGGCCGATCACCGAGCGCAGCTCCAGCACCTGGAATACGTTGAGCTCGGCCGTCGTGGCGCGGCCGGCGACCGACATCGTCAGAAACGATGCGATCGACAGCGCCATCCAGAACGCGGCCTTGGGGATCGAGGGTGAGGGTGCCATGCGCGCTATGTCGCAAGCCGGGACTTTCACCGCAACCACTAGTCGACGCATTCGGCTGGGCCAGAAGCGATGTTGCAGAACGGTCATGTTGAAGGCGGAACCTGCCGTGGCGGCGAGCGTTGGTCCAACAACCAGTTCGGTGAAAATGTCGTGATTCCGATATCAACGGGGAGAGATCCAATGAAATCATTCGCACGATTTGTACTTGCCGGCTGCCTGGCGGCTGCAGCTGGCGCAGCTCGCGCCGACGAAGCCGAATTTCTCCGCTCGTTCGAGGGGAATTTCGCCGGCAAGGGCACCGTCAAGGTAACCACCGAGGCGCCGACGGTGAACGTCTCCTGCCGCTTCAATTCCGACGCGACATCGAGCTCCTTGTCGCTGGACGGCACCTGCCGCGGTCTCGTCGTGGTGTCGCGCGCCATCAGTGCCGATCTGAAGTCCAGCGGGACGAAGTACACCGGCATCTATGTTGGATCCCGCACCGGGCCGGCGCAGCTCAGCGGCAAGCGCTCGGGCAATGCGATCAATCTCGGCATCCGTTGGGCGAAGGAGGTCAATGGCGATCGCACCGCGCAAATGACCGTCGAGAAGAACGGCGAGGACGGCATGCGGCTGACCGTTATCGACGTCGACCCGAAAACCGGCGAGCGCGTGATGACCAGCCGGATCGATTTGCGACGCATCTGAGGGCCGTTCTATCTTTCTTTTTGTCGAGCATGATCTTTTCCGAGCTGGATTCCAATATTTAGGGATCATGCGTAAAGCGCTTAGTCCTCGATCGGCTCGGGCGGATGGGCGTTGCGGCCCTTGCCGAAGGTGTAGCCGGTTTCCACCGCTCTGCGGCCGAACTTGTCGCGCAGCGTGTCGATGGCGCCTTCGGCCATGGCGCGCTTGCGCGACTGGACATCGACGAGGTCGGGCGGATCGGCCTTTCCGTCATTCGAGAGGTCGCTGACGCCGATGCCGAGCAGCCGGTATCTGGTGCCGTCCGCCTCCTTGCGCAGCAGCTCGAGCCCGGTCGAGAAAATGCGGTCGGCCAGCCGTGTCGGGTCGCCGAGCTGGCGGTTGCGCGTGCGGGTCTTGAAATCCTGGGTCTTCAGCTTCAGCACGATGGTGCGCCCGGCAATGCCGGATTTCTTCAGCCGCCCCGAGACTTTTTCCGACAGCGCTCTCAACACCGAAACCAGTTCATCGAGAGAGGCGATGTCGGTGTCGAAAGTGGTCTCCGCCGAGACGCTTTTCGCATCCTGGTCGGGGTGGACGCGGCGATCGTCCTCGCCGCGTGAAAGATGGTACAGTCGGTCGCCCATCACGCCGTAGCGGCGCATCAGGTCGCCGCGCTCCATGCGCTGCAACTGGCCGATGGTGCGGATGCCGTCCCGCTCAAGCGTGGCGGCGAAGGCTTTTCCCACACCCCAGATCAGCGTCACCGGCTGCTCGGCCAGAAAGCCTGATGCCTCGGCCTTGCCGATCACCGAAAAGCCGCGCGGCTTGCGAAAGTCCGATGCCACCTTGGCCAGGAATTTGCAGTAGGACAGGCCTGATGAAACGGTGATGCCGATCTCCTTCTCCACGCCGAGCGCGAAGCGCGCCAACACCACCGCGGGCGGCAAGCCATGCAGGCGCTCGGTGCCGGCAAGGTCCAGAAAGGCTTCGTCAATGGAGATCGGTTCGACCAGCGGCGTCAGCGCCTGCATCATGGCGCGCACCTCGCGGCCGACGCGTACATATTTTTCCATGTCGGGCGGGATGACGACCGCTTCCGGACAGGCTTCGAGCGCCTTGAACATTGGCATCGCCGAGCGCACCCCATGGATCCGGGCGATGTAGCAGGCGGTGGAGACGACGCCGCGCTTGCCGCCGCCGATGATCAACGGCCGGTCCTTCAGCGCCGGGTTGTCGCGCTTTTCGACCGCCGCGTAAAACGCATCGCAATCGATATGGGCGAGATGCAGCCGGTAGAGCTCCGGATGACGGGCAAGCCGTGGACTGCCGCAGCGTTCGCAGCGCCGTGCCTCGCTGCGCTGGAAGGTCAGGCAGTCGCGGCAAAAACCATGATCGGGATTGTTGACAGGAGCCGCCATCACTGCGAACATAAAGAGAACAAATGCAATGGTACGTCAGGACGGACGCCACGACAAGGCGGTGGGCCGGGAGAGAGCTCATGAATACGACCATAGCACCGCTGGAGCCCGAGCTTTGGGCTGATTTCGAAGATCTTTTCGGTAAGCAAGGCGCCTGCTACGGCTGCTGGTGCACACATTTCCGGCTGTCGCCGGCAGCGCGCCGCGCCAGCGACCGGGAGCGGAACAAGGACCACATCAAGGCGCGGATCGAGGCCGGGCCGCCACCGGGCCTGCTGGCGTTCGAGGACGGCAAGGCGGTCGGCTGGATGCAGATCGGCCCGCGCGCCGACGTGCCCGAATGGAACAATAAGGGCAGGGGGTCGGCGCCGGTCGATCCCGCCGACGCCACGGATCCGGGCGTCTGGGCGATCTCCTGCTTCTTCATCCGCGTCAAGGCACGCGGCAGGGGCGTGACGCACCGGCTGGTCGAAGGCGGGATCGAGTTCGCTCGCCAGAGTGGTGCGCGGCTGGTCGAGGCATGTCCGATCGACCTGTCGAAAGATTCGCGTTCGATCGGGCTGTTCGTCGGCTCGTCGCGGGTCTTCGAGAAAGCCGGCTTCGAGAGGCTGGTCGAGCGCAAGGCGGGCCGGCCGCTGATGCGATTGATGCTTTAGCTGTGGGCTTTGCGCCGCTGCCGCGGCTCTTGCTCGGCAGCGGCCAAGTCTCCGGCCTGCATAATCAGACAGTTGACGCCCAGCAGGAATAAATCCGCCTGCGGCCCGTTCCTCCTCGGATTTTTCCATGGAGGCTATCAATGTTCCATTTTTCCCAGACCTCTCGCTCGATCCGGTTTGTCTGTCGGCCGGAAGACCATGGCGTCATCGCGCCGCCAGTGGCGGCCAAGACGGTTCTGCCGGACTGGTTCCGCAAATTGCCGGCGGTCGATTCGAAGCATGCGTCGGCCACCAACAATGGCCTGACCGTCAAGCGCTGCATGCCGTTTCTCGATGCGATGACTACCGGCTGGATCCTGCCGCTCGCGGCGACCGTCCGCCTCGAGATCAAGAGCGGCGGCCGTGCCGTCGATGCCGGCTGGGAGTTCGACAGGGTGATGGTGAGCAATCATGGCGCCCATCAGGTCGCCGGCAACCCGAAGGAACCGGCACCGCCATGCAAGTTTCACAATTACTGGTCGATCCGTACCCCGCCGGGCTGGAGTTGTTTGTTCCTGCCGCCACTCAACAGGCCGGCTCAACCTTTCGAATGCGTCGCCGGCATCGTCGATACCGATACCTACGCAGCCGACATCCATTTTCCGTTCTTCGCGACCGCGCCAGACGGCCTCTACGTCATCGAAAAGGGCACGCCGCTCGTCCAGGTCATACCGGTTCGCCGCGAAGGTGCGGCACTCAAGGCGGAGATCCGGGCGGAGACCGGAGCCGAGGCGACGGAGCGCGAAACGGTCTACCGCAACACGATTGCGAGCGAAGGCTGGTATCGCAAATGGGCCCGCGCGGCCCGCTAGCCTTTTCCCGGAGAAGAATGCGAAACGGGGGCCGCTAGGCCCCGTTTTGCCGGAGCGGCGGACCTTTCAAAGTCGAATCGTGCCGCCGCCCTATCTTTTGTTTGAGCATCGGAACCGGTACCCACCTGCGGGTCAGGCCCGAGGGCATGCTTTGGGTCCGATGCTCTAAACTTTTTCCCGGAGAAGAATGCGAAACGGGGGCCGCCAGGCCCCCGTTTCTTTGTGGATTGCTAGAGCGGCGGACTTTCAAGTCGAAGCGTACCGCCGCTCTATCTCTGGGGTCCGTTGCTCTAGCGGGACCGCCAGCTGCGCCACCCGCGATCCGAACCGTTCGAGTTCGAATTGGAGGAACTGTTCGACGATGAGTTCGAATTCGAGTTGCTCGACGAATTGGAGCTGGAATTCGATGAACTGTTGGACGACGAGTTCGAACTCGAATTGCTCGACGAATTGGAGCTCGAATTTGACGAACTGTTGCCAGCGACGATGAAGGAACCGTCGCTTTGGCTGGTCATTGCGGCCGGCGGACGCTCGGTTTGCGATGGCGCCGCGGGATACTCCTTCGCCTGCGCCGCGGTGCTCGCGAGCGCTGCCATTCCTGCGACCAGTGCCGACTTGAGTTTCCAGTGTCTTGTCATGGTAGTTACTCCTTGTTTCAGACTGGACCGGCAGTTGCGGTCCGGCGGAGTAACGGGCGATTGCCGGCTTTATTCCATTCAGAAAAAGCCGGGCCGTTGCAGCTTCACTTCCGGTCCTTCCGACGGACCTCTTCCAGCGCTTGGACTTCCTCCTCGGCTGACATCGGAGCGCCTGCTTCAATCGCCGAAAGATAGGCGTCGAGGGCTTCGGTCGACGAGGCCGGGGCATAGCCTCCGGCGTCGCCGGGCGCCACGACCGCGAAGCTGACGCGCCATTCGTCGCCGGAACGGCAGGCGACCGACACCACTGTGGAGCGGTCCTGCGAGTCGACCTCGAATTCGCGGCATAAATCCTGCGAATCGTTACGGAACGTTGCGATTGCCCGGAACCGATCGCTGATCCCGGCGATCCTGATTTCTTTCCCGGATTCGACCGTTGCAAGCGCTTGGGCCAGGGCCGGCCTGATGACGCCGGCAACCCATAGCCCGCCCTGCCGGAGTTCGTTGGTGCCTGCTGCCCAATACCCGGCGAGCGCGCCAACGACGGCGGCCGCGAGAGAGGCGGCAATCGGCAGCCTCCATTGAGACCTCGATGGAGGCGCGGCTATGCGCCCGCCGCCAAACGGCAATACCGACGCTTCCGTCTTCTCGCCGGCGCGCCTTGCCTCGATCATTTGCTCGACGGCCGCGACAAGTTTTTCGGGCACCGGCTCGTCGAGCAGCGGCTTCAGCGCGGCCTGCGCCTGCGCTCTGGTTTCGATGAACATTGCAATACTGGTAACCAGGCGGTCGTCGATTTCCATCGCCTGCTCGATCCTGGCGACCATGTCCGGATCGAGGTCACCATCGGCGAACCGCATCAGGATCTCGTCCGAAAAAGTCTCTTCGGTCATTTGCTCGCCCCTTTTGTGACCGGAGAACGGGTGGGCGCCGCGGATATTCCAGTCGCCTCCGCCAGATTTTTCCTCGCCCGGGCCAGCCTGCTCATCACCGTCCCGATCGGCACGGCAAGGACCTCCGCGGCTTCCTTGTAGGAAAGCTCTTCGACACAGACCAGAAGCAGCACGTCGCGCTGATCGCCTGGGAGATCACCGATGGCTTGCGCCACACTGTTGAGCGCCAGCCGCGCCTCCATCTCGCGCTCACCGGAAACGCCGGCGATGTCATGGCGCTCGTCGATATCGTCCTGCGGGCCGGCGACCTTGCGCCTGCGGATGTCATCGATCCACAGATTTCGGAGAATCTTGAACATCCACGCGTCGAAGCGCGTTCCTGGCTCGAAACGCTGCTCGTTGGCGAGCGCCCGTTCGCAGGCTCGCTGAACAAGATCGTCCGCCATGTCGCGGGACCGGCACAGCGCAATCGCGAACCGGCGGAGATTCGGGAGAAAAGCGACAAGCTGGTCTTGGACGCGGTCGGTTTTTTCCGGCATGTTGCTCCAAGCTTTTTTGGAATAAAGCGGCCCCGCGCCCGTTCCTCACAACGCTAGCTTATTGCCGGATGGGTCCGCTAGCCTCGCGATGTTGAAAATCGGCAACGGCCGGAAGGGAGACTATGGGCGCCACCTCATGGCTGACACCAAAAGCCCTGCTGCCTGTCTGGGTAGCTGTCGCGTTGCTGGTGGATACCCAGGCGCCGAGCGGCCAGATGACGCTTGGCGAGTTCGGGCCAAAATCGGCGTTCGCCGATGACGACGATGGTGGTGACGATGACGATGATGAAGATGACGGCCAATCCCGCTCTGGACCGAATCTGTTTCGCACGCTGACAGATCGGTCTCTCCCGCGTCCGCCAAGACGCGGCGGCAGGCGCGCGCAACGGCCCGCCGTCCCTTTGCCGTCTCGGAAGCCGGACCAGATCGTTGCGACCGGGCTGAGTTCGCCTGAAATCGGTCGGCTTCAGGCAACGGGGTTCACCGTCCTCGGCCGCGCCGACATCCAGCTTCTGGGGTCGGAGCTGATCCGGCTGCGCATACCACCCAATATGCAGCTGGAGGCTGCGCGCGATCTTGTCATCGACGCCGCTCCGCAATCGACGGCAGATTTCGTGCATTACTACCGGCCCGGACAAGAAACCGAATGTGCCGGACCCCACTGCGCCGCCACAGGCCTGATCGGCTGGCCGACCGATACCGGCCTTCCCGCCGGCTGCGGTGGCAATGTCACGATCGGCCTCATCGACACGGCGATCAATCCTGCGCACCCCGCATTCGCCAAAGGCCGGGTCGAAGTTCTTCGCCTGTCGGATGACGGCCTTCCGGAGTCCGGACGTCAGCACGGCACCGCCGTCGCGGCCCTGCTCGTCGGCGGTGCCGACAGCCGTACCCCCGGCCTCCTACCGCACGCCAGACTCATCGCGGTCGATGCGTTTCACCGGGGCGATCGCCAGGATGACCGCTCGGACGTCTATGATCTTCTTCGCGCGCTCGATCTTCTTTCCGTGCGCGGGGTGCAGGTGACGAATATGAGCCTGTCGGGTCCCGCGAATGCTCTTCTCGAGCAGTTTGTCCGAAGACTTGCCGAACGCGGCATGGTGATCATCGCCGCCGCCGGCAATGGAGGTCCCAAGGCCGGACCTGCCTATCCGGCAGCCTACGCGGATGTGATCGCGGTGACGGCGGTGGACCGCATGAAACGGCCTTACAGGCGTGCCGGCCGTGGCGAGCATATCGACCTGGCCGCCCCCGGCGTCGAAGTGTGGACGGCCGCGTCGGTCAGCGGCGCACGGCCGAAGACCGGCACCTCCTTTGCGGCGCCGTTTGTTGCCGCCGCAGCGGCGTTGATGAAATCGGCAAACAGCAACGCCTCCGCAGCCGACATTCATGACGCGCTCGGCAAGTCGGCGGAAGATCTCGGCGCGCCGGGCAAGGATGCCGTCTTCGGCTGGGGCCTGCTCAATGCCCGCGCCGCTTGCGTCGTCACGCCGAAGAAGGCGATGTGAAGCTCCGATGACGCGAGCTCTGCCGGGGCGATAGGCTGATGCATCGTCGATGCTGGTGCCCCGGGATCTAGCGCCCAGGAGGGATTGCACCTCGCCCGTTTCGGCTTACGGTTACATCTGGAGTTTTCTACCACAAGAATAGCAACGGAGATTCTGCGTGAACCGTGTTCTGCCGGCCGTCTTTGTCCTCGCGCTCAGCGCGCCCGCCTTCGGCCAGACCGTTGACAGCGAGGGTGCGAAGCAGCTCTCTGAAAATCTGTCCCGCTATATCGGCAGTAAGGCGAGCAGTCTCCTGAAGGTTTCGGTGGAAGGCGACGCTTACAAACTCGCTGTCGACGTCAAACCTGTCGTGGACCTGCTGGCGGCGCAGCATTCCTTCAAGTTCGACTTCAGCCCCTACGCATTGCTCGTCAAGCCGAGCAGCAACGGGACATGGCGCGTCTCGGCGGATGTGTCGCAAAGCGGGTCCTTCGAGTTCAAGGGGCCAGAGGGCCCGCAGAGCATGCAGTTCTCGATTACAAACGGCAAGTTTTCCGGCGTCTACGATCCCGAACTGGCAGCTTTCACCAGCGCCACACACTCGATGGCCGGAATGACGATGAAATCCCGGGACACCATGCAGCGCGCGGAGGTGAGCACCGGCGCCGGTACTGCCACCATGAACGCAAGCAAAGCTGCGAATGGCGGCGTGGATTTCACCGCGACGCAGACGGTCGCCGATTTCGCCGAAGCGCTTGATTTTGACGGCCCCAAAAGCGGGTTGAAATTCCCGCTCACGATCAAATCGCCAGTCCTGTCGGTGAATGCGACCGGCAAAGGCGTGCGGACAAAGGCGTTTCTCGATCTGCTGGCATTTGCCGTCGCCAATGAAGACGAGGCCAAACTGAAGGCCAACCAGGCGCAGCTCAAATCGCTTTTGCTCGCCGCGCTGCCGCTGTGGGAGCGGATCGACGGAAGCTACGGGCTCAAGGATATCAGTGTCGAAAGCCCGGTCGGGCATTTCAGTGCGATGGAGCTGGGCACCAGCTTCGGGTCCGACGGCATCGCCCAGAACGGAGCAATCAACTATACGATCAGGGCCGCAGGATTGGCGATCCCTCCGAATCTTGTGCCCGCCTGGGGTACGGCGCTGCTGCCCACCGACATCAATCTGAATTTCGGCGGCGCCAATATCGATCTCGACAGCATGGCGAAAAAGGCGATCGAAGCCTTTGATCTCAATAAGAATCCGCCGCTGCCGGCCGACTTTGGCGATCGGATCAAGGCTGATTTCATGGCCAAGACGCCGAAATTTGTCATCGGCCACAGCACGGTGAAGAACGGCGACATGGAAATCGCGATGGAAGGCGAGATGACGTTCCCCGGCTTGAAGCCCGAGGCAAATGTGACGATCGATATCGCAGGCTATGACAGAATTGTGGAAAGCCTGCAGGCGGCGGCGAAGTCGGAGCCGGAAGCCGCGCAATATGTGCCGGTGGCGCTTGCGATCAAGGGCTTCGGCAAGACGTTGCCGGACGGTCGCATCGAATGGGTCGTCAACGGCAAGCCGGACGGTTCGGTCACGGTCAATGGTGTCATGGTGAAGCCGGCCGATCCGGTTGCGAATGATGAAGGCGACGACAGCAAAGAAGAAACAACGCCGTAGGCGTTTTCGCGATCCGATCGTCGCTCATATGGAATGCTCATGATCGTCGTCGCCAAGCGGCAGCGCCCGCAGCGCCTTGCCGATGGAAGCCGGCGGCGTGTCGGTTTCCTCCGCGAACCGCATGAGCGTCGGCTCGTGGGCGAGGATGAACTGCAGCACGCCGGCCAGGAACCCCGGCTCGCCGGCGGCCTGGCGGATGGAATGTGCCTCGATGCCGGTGATCGCCAGGAAACGGGGCAGAAGTTCCGGATCGGCGGCGACGAAGCCCAATGCTTTTACGGCAATGTTTTCCGCTTCCTCGCGCATTGACGCTGCGTTTGCCATCACTACCTTCATGTGCGGTGGAATGAGTCTCTTTCTGGCAGTAATCGCAAGCGTCGCCTGCGGCAAGCCATCTAGCTCTGCAATGCGGTGTCCGAGGTGAAATCCGAAGCTTTTCCGGCAGCCGGTTTCCGTTTCGTCAATTATATTGCCGTAGGGTCGAGCAGGGTTTGGTGCGTACCGGCGAAGGCGCATGACGGCAACCTTCGAGCGGAAGGCAGGCCGGGACGGGAATTTGATGCCTAAGAAGGTCATGATCGTCGAGGACAATGAGCTCAACATGAAGCTCTTTCGGGACCTCATCGAAGCTAGCGGTTACGAGACGGTACGCACGCGCAACGGCCTGGAGGCGCTGGATCTGGCGAGACTGCACAAGCCGGACCTCATTTTGATGGACATCCAGCTGCCCGAAGTGTCGGGGCTGGAGGTGACCAAATGGTTGAAGGAGGACGACGACCTCCATGTCATACCGGTCATTGCCGTCACCGCATTCGCGATGAAGGGCGATGAGGAGCGTATCCGCCAGGGTGGCTGCGAAGCCTATATTTCCAAGCCGATCTCGGTGCCGCGTTTCATCGAAACCATCAAATCCTACCTGGGCGACGCCTGATGCGCCCTTCCAGCCGAGCCGGAGCTTTATAAGATGACTGCACGGATCCTCGTCGTCGACGACATCCCTGCCAATGTGAGGCTGCTCGAGGTCCGGCTGCTTGCCGAATATTTCGAGGTGCTGACCGCCACCAACGGGCTGGACGCGATCGAGACCTGCGAAAACGGCAAGGTCGATGTCGTTCTGCTCGACGTGATGATGCCTGATATGGACGGGTTGGAGGTCTGCCGGCGGCTGAAGAGTGACCCGGCGACTTCGCACATCCCCGTCGTCATGATCACCGCGCTCGACCAGGTTTCGGACCGCGTGCGCGGCCTCGAGGCAGGTGCCGACGATTTTCTGACCAAGCCGGTCAACGATCTGCAATTGATGACGCGCGTCAAAAGCCTGGTCAGGTTGAAGACGTTGACCGACGAGCTGCGCCTGCGCGCCTCGACCACGCGCAATATCGGCATTGAGGAGCTTTTGAGCCGCAACTTCGCATCCGCAGACACCACGCCGAAGGTTCTGTTGATCGACGAGCGCAAATCCTCCTTCGAGCGCGTCCAGAAAATGCTGCGCGGCAGCGCCGACCTCGACATCGCCACCGATCCGCATGCCGGCTTCTTCCAGGCCGCCGAGACGCCCTATGAATGCGTGATGATCTCGACGGCCTTTGCCGATTTCGATCCGCTCAGGCTCTGCTCGCAACTGCGTTCGCTCGATCGTACCCGTTTCGTGCCGATCATCCTTCTGGCGGAGCAGGGTGAGGAGGGGCGCATCGTCCGCGGCCTCGAGCTCGGCATCAACGACTATCTGATGCGGCCGATCGACCAGCAGGAGCTGACCGCTCGGCTGCGCACGCAAGTGCGCCGCAAGCGCTACAACGACCAGCTTCGCGCCAGCGTGACCCAGACCATCGAGATGGCGGTGACCGACGCCCTGACGGGATTGCACAACCGCCGTTACCTCGACAGCCATCTGCAGACGCTGTTCGACCGTGCCGTGGCGCGGCGGCGGCCGCTGTCGATGATGATCACCGATCTCGACCGCTTCAAGACCATCAACGACGCGCATGGCCATGACGGCGGCGACGAGGTGCTGCGCGAATTCGCGCGGCGGCTGCGCAAGAATGTGCGTGGCATCGATCTCGCCTGCCGCTTCGGTGGCGAGGAGTTCGTCGTGGTGATGCCGGACACGGACGGCGCCGTCGCCGAAAAGGTCGCGGAGCGCATTCGCGCCGAAATCGCCCTTATGCCGTTTGCCGTCGGTCACGACGGCAAGACGATCGAGGTTACCGTCAGCGTCGGCGTCTCGTCGGTGCTGAAGGGCATGGATACGGTTGCCGGGCTGATGAAGCGCGCCGACCTTGCGCTTTACGAGGCCAAGAGCGCCGGCCGCAACCGCGTCGTCGCCAAGGCGGCGTAAGGTCCGTTGATATTCAGCTGGCCCTGCAAATGCCAGTTTCCTGCGCTTCCGGTATTCGCGTATCCGAACGTACGCTCGGTTTCAGCCTGACCTGAATTTCAACAGAGCTTGGTTCAGAGGCAGGCGCGACGCCCGATTATCCAGTCAGTCTGACAGGGTTACGAATTTACCTTAACGCAAGCGATTCGGGCTGCTTGGTTAAGAAATTGTTGATTTTCACAGGCTGTTGCGCAAATGTGCAGACCAATGACGGAACCGGCGCGAGGGTAGATCGCCGGGTCGATCCGAAGAATACCCCATGATTCAGGTCCGCCGCATCTCCTGGGTCCGTGGGGTCGGCCGGCCGGCGCTGGCACATAGTGGCCTCCTCGTACCGCTGCCAAACGCCGACCGGCCCCCGTTCTCAAAATGCATCAGGACTCTGGGACAAGCATTGGACATTTTGGACTTTTTCGAAGCCTTTAAAGCAAAAACGCCGCCCATAGGGCGGCGTTTTGGCTTTAAAGCAGGAAACCAGATTACTTGATCTTGGTTTCCTTGAACTCGACGTGCTTCTTGGCAACCGGATCGTATTTACGGAACGACAGCTTGTCCGTCTTGGTGCGGCTGTTCTTGCTGGTCACGTAGAAGAAACCGGTGTCGGCGGTCGACAGAAGCTTGATCTTGATGTTTGCGGCTTTGGCCATTGTATCAGTCCGTTATGTTCGTGGAGTTTTGGCCGCTGGAGCACGGGGAAACACCCGGACGCGGGAAACTTGGCGCGACACATAAAGAACGCGCCCGGAAAGTCAACCCCGTGAGGCTTCGGTTGTCGTAAGCAGATGAGTTGTCCGGATTAGGTAGCAGATGAGTTGTCCGGTTTGATCACCAGCGAACGGAGGCTGGGGATGAAGCGGGCAGCATGGCTACAGGACCGGAGAATGCAGAAGTTTGTTGGTGTTTTGCGCCGCTGGGAAGGCGGCGACCTTTCGATGATGGAGGCTGGCGAGTTGCTCGGCATGTCGGAACGGCAGTTCCGGCGTTACCGGGACCGGTACGAAGAGGCTGGGGAAGCTGGCTTGCTCGA